>CAZDRS010000008.1:0-31358 GCA_964507585.1 uncultured Dechloromonas sp. | reverse complement strand
CGGGGTCAAAATTCAACGCGCACGGGGGGTCAAAATTCAATGCGCGCGGACACTCTGTGCGATGCCGGCGCCACCCAGCAGATCATCGAGCGTGCCGGCCTTGGCAAAGCGGTACCTGCAGAATCAGCCGACGCCTGCGAAGCCATGCTACGCGAATGGCTGGCCCGCCCGGTACCGGAGGAAGTTGCTGCCGACAACGACTACCTAGCCCAATTCGATCGCCGGGCCATCACGCAACGCCTGGCCAGGTTACTCGACGAAGCTACCGCTTCGCCCGCCACGACCAACCCACACCCATGATCCCACGCCTCAAGACCCATCTCAAAGAATGGCTGAGCCGCACACTCTGGGCTTACGATGCAGATGCCCTGATCCGGCAACTGCGTACCATGGGTGTTCAGCCCGGCGCTACCCTGATGGTGCATTCCTCGTGGCAAACGCACAGTGGCTTCAACGGAAAACCGGCCGACCTTGTCGATGCGCTTAAACGCACCGTCGGCGAAGCAGGCCTGCTCGTGATGACCTCGATGCCCTACCACAACATGAGTTCTGCCGAATGGCTGGCTAAAGGCAAACCCATGAACATACGCCGCAGCCCTTCCATGATGGGGCTCATCTCGGAAGTATTTCGGCGCACAACCGGCGTCCATCGCAGCCTTAGCGTGACCCACCCGCTGCTCGCCTGGGGGCAAGATGCGGAAGCCTTTCTGGCCGACCATGATAAAACCGACAAACCCTTCGGCAGAACCTCACCGTTTGCCAAGCTGCTGGAGCGCGATGCCATCCTGCTCGGCTACGACGCACCCTTCTCCACCTTCACCTTCACCCATTTTGTCGAAGACCAACTTGCCGACACCCTGCCTGTACCGCTGTACGAAGCCGAAACCCAACAAGGCACGTTGATTGATTACGACAGCATACAATACGACCAAAAAGTTTACGTACTATCGGCAGAAGCCAACCGCCTTCGCCGCGAACACCGCCTCGTAACGTATCTGAAGACTGAAGGCAGCTTGCAAGAAAGCAGAATCGGCAACACCCAACTCGTCTGGATCCGAGCCCAAGCCCTGCTCACGGGTGCGACCACATTGGCGAAAAACGGGCCGCATTTCTTCGACCCTCCTGTAACCGAAAATTGATCTCCCAATGCCATGGCTATCGCTGAAACCATCCGCCTTAACCGCCTCATACTAAAAGACAAACTCGGCCTCGGCCTGACGGTACCAAGCAGCAACCGCCAACACTTGGATGCAGCCATCGCCTGGCTCAAACACGCCCAAGACGTCACCGGAAATGGCGGAGTCGCCCAGACCTATCTGGTACGAAGCCAACGCTGGGCCCCCTCTTACCCCGAAACCACCGGCTACATCATCCCCACCCTCTACCGCTATGCAGCACTTACCGGCAATGACGATTGCCGCCAAAGAGCACGCCGCATGGCCGACTGGGAAATCGACATACAACACCCCAGCGGAGGCGTATTGGCTGGTGCGCTGGGTGACTCGGATCAACCCACCATCTTCAACACCGGCCAAGTGATCTTCGGCTGGGTACGCGCCTTCGAAGAAGAAAGCAACGAACGCTACCGCCAAGCAGCCGTACGCGCTGCCGACTGGCTAATCGACGTCATGGACGATGACGGCTGCTGGCGCAAGTTTGGCTCGCCGATGACCGGCAAACAGATCAACACCTACAACACCCGCAGTGCCTGGAGCCTGGCTCGTGTTTTCGATATCACTGGCGAACGCCGCTACCTCGACGCGGCTGTAAAAAATGCCGAATGGGCGCTTACCCAACGCAACGACAAAGGTTGGCTGGCCCAAAACTGCCTGCAGGACAGCAACCAACCGTTCACCCACACCATCGCCTACGCCATGCGCGGTCTGCTCGAAATTGGTGCCGCAGCCGGCCGCAATGACCTCATCAAGGCAGCTCGTGTCATTGGTGACGCCATGATTGCAGCACTACCTGCCAACGGCTTCTTGCCCGGCCGCTTCGACCAGAACTGGCGCCCCACCGTAAAATGGTCTTGCCTCACCGGCGACTGCCAACTCGGCATCAACTGGGGGCGCCTCTATCAACTGACAGGCGATGAGCAATATCGCCAGGCAACCAGCCGAATCCTGCAGTTCGTCAAGCGCACACAGGACTTGGCTGGCCCGAACCATGACACACGGGGCGGCATCAAGGGCTCCTACCCACTCAACGGCGGTTACCACCCCTGGCAATACCCCAACTGGGCCACCAAGTTTTATGCTGATGCCCTGATGATGGACATTGCCAATACCGAAAACGTCCCCTATCTCCTCGTTGGTTCGAGCAAGCAGAATGAGCACCCCTGATTCACCTTGTCTCCCCAAAGATTCGCCCTCCGCGCAGCAGGGGAACATCCTTCTTTACCTCCCTTGGGAATTCGACATGCTCGGAGGGGTCGACGTCGTGGTTGACCGTCTTTGGAAAGGTCTCGAAACAACCATACCGGGGCGAGCCATCATCGGCATACAAGACTGGCACTTTCACGGAGAAAAAACGGATGCAGAAGGCCGCCGCTTCCTGCACCTTAACCTCCCAGCCCCCCCTACCGCAGGAGGCCTTGCGTCATGGCGGTATCGCCTAACATTGGGCAGACGAATACCAAGATTGCTACGGACGCTCCGACAACAACAGATAACAACGATCAACGTCCATTTCCCCACGCAAAATAGTTATGTACTCGCCCTACTCAAACAGTTTGGACTTTGGCATGGGCGCTTGGTGTTGTCCTTCCATGGTTCAGATGTAAACGACATTAACCCCGATACCCCACAATGGCGTTTGATAGCCCGCCATACAGATGCCATCACCGCCTGCTCTGCAGCCCTCGCTAAGCGTGTAGATAACCTGGCATTGTTCCGCATGCCAACCTCGGTCATCTACAACGGAATCGACAGTCAGCATTTTGCTGACCAAGCTGGCCCCATTCACGAAGAGATACGCACTCCATACCTACTCAACGTTGGAAACTACGTTCCTCGTAAAGGTCAGGACGTGCTCCTGAAAGCCTTTTCGCAAATTGCAGCTAATTATCCAGACCTCAATGTAGTTTGTGTCGGTGGCACCGACAATGGCTCATGGCTGCACCACCTGAAAGAATTGGCAAGCCAGTTAAAAATCACTGATCGCGTTACGCTACTGGAAAATCAATCGCAATCGCGTGTTGCGGGCTTGATGAAGAAAGCAGTATGTTTAGTACATACTTCGCATAATGAATCATTTGGGCTTGTATTGATTGAGGCTGCTGCCTGTATGACACCGATCATCGCCACACGCGTTGGTGGAATTCCGGAAATAATACCTTCAGACGATTTCGGCCTATTGGCCTCACCAGGAAATGGCGATGAAATCGCCAGAAACATTTGCATTGTTCTTGAGTCACCAAGTTTAGCAAAGTCAAACGCAAAAAATTTATCAATGATGGTTCAAAATAAATTCTCAACTACGGCGATGACCATCGGTTATATCAACGCAATTATCACGCCAAGCTCATGTCACAATTCCCTTTAGTTTCCATAATCATCCCCTGCTTTAATAGTGAAAGATATCTGGCTAACGCCATTGATTCCGTTCTGAATCAGAGCTACCACAATATTGAACTGATAATCGTTGACGACTGCTCTACAGATAATACATTGGAAATAATTCGTCAATATCAGGCAGTAGATGGCCGCATTCGACTACTCTGTAGAGAACAGCGCGGAGGCCGCCCAGCTATAACAAAAAATACTGGAATAGATCATATAAGAGGCGAATTTGTCTGCTTTCTTGACCATGATGACTACTACTTACCCGGAAAAATTGAAGCACTATTACTACCGTTGCTCAAAAATCAAGACTGTGTAGCTGCATTTCACGATATTGATCTAGTAGATTCAGACGGTAATTTCATCAATCAATACCTAGATAATTTCACCACCGATGCGGTTGATTATATCGAGCAATTGAATGGCAACGAGTTTGTTACCCATGAAAATTTCTTCGCCTTTCAAAGCGTTCATTATGCAGCAATACACACCATATCAGTTATGATTGCAGTCGAACGTTTTGGAAAAACTAATCTTCACTTCGACACCCGCTACAACGTCTGCGACGATACCGATCTTTGGATAAGGCTTGGCATATCTGGAAAATTAATATTCATCAACAGTCGACTTGCTCATTACCGTCAACATACAAATAATATTACTAAAAATAGACTAAAAGTTCAGCAAGACATCATTTCTTTGCTTGAGAATAACTACCCACGAGTTATTGACAAATTATCAAAAACAGAAAAACTAAACCTCAAAAAGCGAATATCAAATCATTACAGCGATTTAGGTTGGTTACATCGTCAAACATACAACCCACTAGAATCAACATCAGCTTACATCAAAGCATGGAAATGGTCTGGTGACTTAAAACACCTGATTCATGCCGCCAAATCATTGTTTCCCGCACGCCGAACCGCACAATGAATGGAATTAACAAACCCCTATTTTTCTCGATTAGCGAAAAATATCTAATATTCCTCATTCAGCTTATAGCGACAATATTTATTGCCAGGCTTTTAACCCCAACCGAACTAGGGATATTTTCTGTCGCCAGCCTCATAATTTCGTTTTCACACATTTTCCGTGATCTAGGAATTTCAAATTACGTCATACAAGAAAGAGAACTAAGCAGCAATAGGCTGCAAACTGCACAGACTATTTTATTTACAAGTAGTTGGATCCTTGCTCTAGTTATATGCCTAGCGAGCACATATTTTGCCGAATTTTACAATGAACCAAAGATCAAAGATCTCCTGCTCATTCTATCGATCAATTTTGTAGTTCTTCCTTTTGGCTCCCTAAATTCCGCTTTACTTAAGCGAAAAATGCTATTTGACCTGATTTTCAAAATCAATGTCAGTGCAACTTTCGTACAAACGTCTTCTGCAATTGCCCTATGCTATTGGGGCTATGGCCCCATCGGCCTAGCGTGGTCAGGAGTTATCGGAAACCTGACAACCATTCTATTAACACAGTACTATTCTCCCTGCAGAGTATCTCTTTTACCATCACTGCATGAATGGCGCCATGTATTAGGCATCGGGGGCCGCTATAGCGCGGCCTCTATGCTATGGGAAATCGGAGCCAGCGGGCCCGAGTTGATCAGTGGCAAGGTAATGGGAATGGAATATGCCGGATATCTAGGTCGTGCCCAGAGTATCGTCAGCCTCGCATATAGAACGATAATGGAAGGTTTATCACCGGTACTTATGCCCCACTTCGCAGATCTGAATCGGAATAACCAAAACATTGGGAAGCACTTTCTTATTTCGCTATCGAACCTATCCGTATTTACGCTACCGATATTTCTCTCCATGCTTGTTGCAATGGATCCATTAATAATGGTTTTATACGGTAGCCAATGGCATAACACCATTCTCCCCGCTCAAATCATTTGCCTCGGTATGCTTTTTCTTAGTATTGCCACCACAGCAGGGGCTGCAGTAGCAGGAATGGGCGAAGCAAAATATTCTCTACGTTTTCAACTACTCGCCCAGCCACTCAAGCTCTTCTTTGTGGCAATTGGATGTCATTTTTCACTCACGCACGTTGCCGCAGGTATGGCTACTGGCGAAATTCTGCTATCCATTTACATCCTTATCACTCTACGTCAATTGAGCCATTTCGACTGGCTAGAGTTCATGCTCTCGATTCGTGCCTCTTTAATTGTAGGACTAATGACATCTGGATCTTGCTTGCTATTTCGAATAATAGCCTTCGATCTTGGTGACTTCTGGAAAGCGATCGGTTGCATTACATGCTCCGCAACTGCCTGGATTATTTCAATTCAAATTATACGCCACCCAATACATATAGAAACAAATAAGCTCGCCTTAAAGCTATGGAGCCATATTCAGCAATAAAAACCACAAGTCACAATAGCCTTATAACTCACACTCGCAGCCAATTATTAAAAATAATTTAACAAATCTCCAATGCCATGCGATTGACAAAAAAAAAAAAACAAAGCAGAACATAAAATACAAATAAACTACGGCAAAAAGGCTCTACAACATCACCTAAGCTGGCGCCATATACTAAAGTGCCCCCTGCTACTTATTTAGCGGAAGCAACAGACAGCTTCACTACAATCTAAGCACATGCCCGCTATCGAGTCCTACCTACACTCCGAATAAACAACTTACCAATACTTATACCGGGTCGCTCAATATATTTGTATGTTAACTCTGCAAGGAGTCGAGTTAGCAGAACAGCCAAAAACAAAAGAATAACTGAATAAAATACAGATAAAACACCAACCGTACCAAAAGGCCAAACCACCTTTAACCCTGAGCCAACATACTTTAAAACAGCAAAGTGGAGTATATAGGCGCTAAAACTAACCCTTCCAAGATCGACAATGTATTTATTAACAAAAAATTTACTTGGTTTTGTCAGCAAACAAAGTGCCCACGGCAGAAACAATAACGATATCAAAAGGTGCGTTGGGGGCAAGCCTAATGACCAGTCAAAAAATTTTCGTGGCCCATAAAAAGACAATAACAACAAGGCACCACAAAAAACAATAGAAACGATATCTGATACCCTCTTCTTATTCAAAATCCACTCTTGAATGGCTTTGCACTTAAAGCAATGGTATAGAAAAAAACCCAATGAAAAAATAACCAACTGATTTGGCAGCCAGAAATAGAGGAAATTGGATCGCTGCTCATAGGTGAGCTCAGGATATATTTGCATTCCAAAATCTGTTGCCAATATCATCACCACCAGTCCGATGAAAACGAATATAACTGAACGAGCCAAGGTCGTTACCCAAGCAGCTAAAAATGGAAAAATAAAATAAAAACAAAACTCAACACCAATACTCCACCCCCCTGGAACAGGAGTCCAACCGGGAACAGTCGGTATTAAATAAGGACTCCATGCATTATAAAAAAACAAAGTCGCAAACAATAACTCAAAGCGAAAACTACCAGCACTTTCTTGATAGGAAAACCAATAAAACACTATCGCCAAATAATACAGCGGTGCAATTCGAAAAAATCTGCGTATAAGAAACTTAAAACTACGAAGCCAGAACAAATCGTTACTACGACTCCACGACATCAACAAGGTTAGAGCAGAAGCTAAAAAAAACAACTGAACACCATAAAAACCAAGTGTTAGAGGGCGAACAAGAGGCCAAACCAAATCTTTATTATGACCAATGGAATGAACAGCGATAACAAAAAGTATTGCATAGCCTCTTAGCGCATCAATCGCTTCTAAGTTATCTTGCCCATCAGAAATATAGTTATTTTCGCTCAATTAACTTAAACTAGTTACGTTAACAATCTGATCCGCCACCTATGCACTCCATAATTCTGGAGCCATTCAGTAGCATTATTCTTTAGGTTTATTTTTTTCAGTTCCCAATATTAATTTGTACCCAGCTTTTTCCAGTCGCTGTCGAAGACCAGGAAAGTTTGCTCCTCCGCTATAAGCACGCTCTGCATATTCGGCAGCCTTCGGCCAGTTTTTCATATCTGAGTACAACAATCCGAGGTTGTACTGAAAGAATGGATTTTCCTCTAATTCTGTTTCAGCAAGTTTGTAGTTCTCCAAGGCCTCTACATATTTGCCTTGTTGGTGAAGATAGATAGCGTACGAGAAACGAACCCCAGACTGCTCCGACCGAAAACGAAGAGCGCGGTCAAAAAAACAGTAAGAACTAATTTTAGGTTTGTAAACATCTGCGGCACGCTGCGGGAGCCTACCTCCAGCCATTTTTTCTAGCCGGGTTATTGCGAGTAAAGCCTCGGGGTGATTCGGAAACATTGCTAACGTATATGTAATTTCCGATGTCAGTCTTTCAATGTCGTATTCTTTAGTATTCAGGTTACGCATGCCTGACTTGAAATGAACATTTTCCACACGCTTGATACGACCCATTGGGTTTTCACCGGTACTGGCAGAACTTGAGGGATCGTAATAATCCCATGGCCCGATGTCGCCATGATTCTGCAAAACACCACAATCGTGCACGCCGGCAACTGAAGGGGGCGAGGTAACCATCAGCACGAAAAGAGATGCCAGAACCGAACTGCGTACAGAGTGCATACCCAACCTCTTCATTTCAAAGCTCCGCAATATCTATTTGGGGCCATACATCAGCGTACCGAGCGCCCACGGAACCACTGTTCCAGCATCATGGCAATCCAGATCATTTCGCCGTAATAGCCGGGGTGCTCGTACAAGTAGCGTGAGAACAGGGCTTCCACGAAGTCTTGACGCATGATTTTGCGTTCAACAAGGCCACGTACAGAATCTTCGGCCAATGTTTTCAGGGCATTGTGTTTTGCCGTCCAGACACCAAACGGCAAGCCGAAACCTTGCTTCTTTTTGGTGAGAATCTCATCGGGCAAGAACCCACGTAATGCCTCCTTGAAGAACCAGCGAAGTTTGAAGCCCTTCACCTTGTAATCGACCGGCAAGCGAAGGGAAAAATCAAGCAGTCGCTGATCCAGCATGGGGAACCCCACATCCAGATTGGCTAATTGAGCAGTCATTACCACCTTGGGTAAATCACATTCAGCCAGCGTGTAGCGCCAATCAAAGGCAAGTTGGCGGTTTGTATCTGCGGGGGTAACTGCTTCCTGCCACACCTTGCGTTGCTGCTCGTCTGGTTCCTGTTGATCAATCTGGGCCAGAAAATCTGCGGTAAAGACCTGTTCGATCCCCAGTCGATAAAGCAGGTTGTAAACCTGCATTCGCTTGGGGAGGGGAATCTGTACTTGGCGTATGTAGCCAGCCCCTTTTTTCAAGATAGGCATGGTGCCCAGCGGCGACTTCAGAAGTATGGGCTCAAGCAGTGCCTGACGAAACACATTGGGTACGTGTTGATAGAATCCAAACACCTTTTGTTTGGCATAGCGCGTATTGCCGCCAAACAGTTCATCGCCACCATCGCCCGCCAATATTCTGCTTACGCCATCCTCCTTGGCCATTTTGGCGCAATAGTAGGCAGGCAAGGCTGACGAATTGCCAAACGGTTGATCAAAGTGCTGCGCCACGCGTGGAATGCTGCGGACGAGATCGTCCGGCGTTACATAGTATTCGTGATGATCGGTTTTGAAATGGCGGGCAGCTATTCTGGCATATGCCATTTCGTCATAACCTTCGGCTTCAAATCCTATGGAATAGGTTGATGCAGACTGGCCCGACACTGCGCCAATCATACCCGCCACGGTCGAACTGTCGGTTCCACCGCTAAGGAAACAACCAGGCTTTCCGCCATCCAGGCGATCGGCTACAGCGGCTTGCAGTAGTTCCCTGAATTCATTTTTTAGCGTCTCGAACGATGGCTTGGCCGGCTCCGAAAATGTGGCGACCCAATAGGGTTTGACCGTGAGCGAACCGTTTTCGAATACCGCAAAATGCCCCGGAGGAAGGCGGTAAATGCCCTTAAAGATGGTTCGTGGAGAGGGGATGATATGGAAGTAGAGGTAATCGAAGATGGCTTGCTGGTCGATTTCAGTTGCTGCATCAGCCAGGTCATCGGCACGCACAGCAAACCGTAGTTCTCCGTCGTGCACTTGATAACAAAGCGTGCAAACGGCAAAGCGATCAACCGCAAGAAATACGCGCCCCTTGTCGTCGCGCAGTGCTATCGCAAAATCACCTGTAACCTCGGCTACTGCATCGTATCCCCGCTTGACGAGCAATTCCTTCCAGGCTGCAAGATCACCCTGGTTACTGGCCAAGCTGTTTAGCTCTGCCGATGGAAACTTTGGGGTTCCGGAAATACAGTGGGGCAAACCATATGCCATGAAGCAAGCACCTACCTTAAATGGTTGGACGTTGGCGCAGCGGCTAAATGCATCGCACCGCGAAATTTCACGCTCATTCCATGCTGAATGAAGGTCGCTGGCAAAGCATGAAGCGAAACTTTAATTTCGCAGTAAAAATGCTAGCATGATAATGTCTGGCGGTTGCGCGGCCCGTCGTTTCTTTTGTGAAATGTTTCCGCTCTCTCATGTAAAGGACGCCCCATGAAATCTCTCCTTGCCCCGGTATCTATCTTCGCCCTCCTCTTTGCCAACGGAGCCTTTGCTGCCAACTGCCCAGCCCAGTTGAAGGATACTGAAATTCAGACTTTGGTCGGCGGGAAAACCTTATGTGCCACCAAAGACTCCGAACGCTGGCAAGAATTTCATAGCGGCACGACGGGTGGAAGCCTGATCGACTACAAGAAGGGGCCGTCAGATCCGGTTGATCCAACGAGTACAGTGGGAAGTTGGAGTACCGGTAATGCCGGCAACGGTCATACCGATGATCGCTTGATTCATACCTACGGCGGCACATCCTACAGTTGGCAAGTCTGGGACAACTGTGGTGGTGCTTATAGTCTCAAAGGCCCAAATGGTGGCAGCACCGACTACATTTTCACCATTCAAGGCGGCCAAACGCCTTGCCCGTGATTGAAATCTGACGGTAGTCGGCGTTATTTGAGGGAGCGCCCCACCTGGTTGGGGCGTTTCTCCGCCCAACCGAGCAGTAGCAACAACACGACCAGCATCAGCATTCTTGGGGTGTCGATTCCCGTGTCCATCGTTGCAATGACGGTAAAACCCATGGTGGAAGCAAACAGCGCTCCGGAGGTGGCTTGACCGGACAGCGCTCCGGCCCCGGTACGCAGCAGGGCTCCCCCCAGGAGCAGTGCAAACGCCAGAAGTCCGAACCAGCCTTGTTCAAAAATCAGGTGCACCGGCAGGCTCCAGATATGCCATGGCAAATCAACGTCGGTAGAGAAGAACCAGTTATCAAAACTTTCTCGGAAATTACCGTTTTTGATCAGGTTGCGCCCCTCCTTGTCACGAAGGGCAATAAACCCAATGTCGATCTTGGATGCATTTCCTCCACTGAATAGGCTGATTTTGATTGGGCGCCCAAAAGCCAAGCCGATATCGCCCGAATTGAGCGTTAAATTGTAAGCAGCCCATTGATTGCTGCCGGTCAGAACGGCCTTTGTTTCAACGCAGGATTGAGCTGTCAGCAGCCATTTCTCACAAATAGCCACCATTAATTCCGAATTCTTCACAGGGCCGCGCAGCAGAACCTGAACCATGTATTCGGCATCAGGCTTAACATCGACCACCTGATCCAGGTAACTGGTGTGGCCCTTGCCAAGGCGAAGAAACGTTTTATCTCCTTCTTGCTGAATAGCAAGGCTGCCAGCACGCACTTGATGGCTACGCCAAAAATGTATCTCGGGGTAGCTGCCAATACCCATGCCAAAGATCGTTTGGAGAATCCCGCCATCGCGCATTTCCAGCGCATTTCGCCAGTGTTGCTGACGAGTTTCGAAATCCTGACCAGACTTGGACAAGCGGCTTTGCCAGAACGTCCCTGTACCAATCGAAACGGTTATCACACCAAGCAAGCCGAACACCACAGCAGCACCGCCGAATTTTGCTACCCACCCACCGGCTAGCTTGTGTGATTTGCCGCCAAAGAGAATCAGAAGAAGTGAAGTGCTTACCGCCACAGCATATGCAGCCAATCCGATTCGCGCAAAAGACACGGCTAGAACATAGGTAGTCGCAGTCAGCAAAACCAATACCAGTATCCGTGTAAACCAGGTGCTTGCCTGATATAGCGCCAATACGACGAACGGTACGGCAATCGTCAGAAATAGTTCCAGGTCTGCTCCCCCGACATGCATAGCCGAGAATGGCCCGGTCACCCGGTATTCGTCGGCAAAGTTCAACAAACCAGGAAATGCCGCACGCTCCCACAAACCCACCAGTACGACACCAAGCAGCGATAGCAGCATGCCGAGAGAAAAAATTCCGAATACCGGTTTGCCAGCAGCACCAAACCGAACCATAAGACGGAAAAACAACAATGCCCAAAATACTCCCTTGGCAACGCGCAAGCCATTCAGGGGGCTGTAATAACTGCTGAAGGCATTGGTATCCAGTGGCCGCCATGGCAATAAACCAACTACTGCACTAAGCATGTATGAAACAACCAAGGCAAGCACCGCACCTGTCATCCAGAAATCGTGCGATTTCTTCGAGGTAGGCTTAGGCGTCTTCAGGAAACCAATGGTTAGTGCGATTGCCATCAGCAGATCGAATTCATCCAGATAGAAACGTCCTGTCCAAGGAGCAAGATCGAGATTGGTTAATGCCGCAGGAACAACAATCAAGATGAGTATGGGCTCTGTCCAAAAAATGACTGACAGTATGATCAGAGCGCCAAACAGAAGTACGTTGAAGTCCGGAAAAGTAGCGGCAATGCACAAGACGGGCACGATGACCGTGGCAAGTAGCACGACATCCTTGCCTTTGATTGATGACATCCCCATGAGGCTTGCCTGGGTGGCATTCACCGCTTCCGCATCAGCTCGCTGAATCGATTCCGCCTCGCTGGTTACCGTCCTTGACTGGGCGACCCGAAGAAAGCGCAAGGCTCGCCTTACGAGCCAGGCCGTCGTAGCGCCAATCAGAATATTGGTCGGATCGGCGTGCAAGCCGTCGAGGAAAAGTTTGCTGCTCTCGAAAATCGTCGCCAGAAACAAGGTGGCTACAAAGGCAAACAAGGGCACGGAATAGGTTGCCCAAGTCAGTAAGCCCATGGGGGCATACATCATCGCAACGGCAACTACACTCACCAAGGCTGCTTGCTCAGTAGTGAAGTAGTGATAGTAGAAAGGTAGAAATTGTGTGGCAGTCCATGATCGGTCAATTGAATCCCAATCCCTCAACTCGTGCCCGAACCAGCCATGAATCGCCATTAATGCGATGAGATAAGCCACGAATAGCGCCAGTACATGCCGGTGCAGTAAGCGACGCATGTGATCCAGGTTGAATACCGACCGTTGGTGGGCCAGATGCACTCCGAAAGCAACGCCAAAGGCCCTGGTCAATACCGAAATCCCTTGTGCCAGCCCGGAGAATACAAAGAACTGGCCAATTTCGAGGGCACTCCCCAACACCAAGCCCGCAACCCAGCCCTGATTCTGCGAAACAGCAGGACGTATTCGGGCAAGCAATACACCTAGAGGCAATGCTGCAACCCCCTCAGCCACCACCGTGATGACCACTGCCAATAAGCCATTGCCGAGAAAATCCGGGGCGATAAACCATCCCCAACTGGTTGAAAGGTATTTCTCCCGAAACTCTGCTACCGAAAGAATGAAATCAAACGGAAAAAAGCTGAACAAGATATAAAGCGCGGCATACATCCTGAGGCTGTAGGAAGCGAGAAGCGGCAGGGCTTGATGTCGCCACGCTGAAATCAGTCGCCAGAATTGCTTGCCCCAATACGCTGCGGCAAACGTACCGAAAAGCCCCCCAATCCATTCGGCGATCAGGTCGTTTAGTGAAACGGTGCGTCCGGGAAAATAGAGTTGAAGAAACTCAACGGCAACCGCCAAGGCAAACACAAAGGCGGTTGCCCCTACCAACGCAAGCACCTTGGCCCAGACCTCCCCTCGACCGAGCAGGATGCTGAATGTTAAAAAACCGACCGGAACGTAGAGAACACCATTGGATACCCAGTCTCCTCGGCCATGCACGCCAACGTCGAGCAATTCAGTGGCCAGGAATTTTGTCCAAGCCGCACCCAATGGCAAGGGAACAAACTCAAACGGGAGCAGACTCCCATAAACAACGAATACGACATAAAACAGCCACCACCAGACGACTGATGCCTTTTTGCTAGGCTGCTCGTTGGTCATGGCCTGCCGATTTCAAACCTACAAAATCATGCCGCTCGAAGTTTACTATCCACAAACGACGCAAGCGCCCCGACAGTGGCAAACATGGCACCATCGATCTCGTCATCCAGGATGGTCAGGCCAAGCCGCTCCTCCATTTGGGCAATCAAAGCCACGACAGCCATGGAGTCAAGTTCGGGAAGAGCCCCCAGCAATGGGGTGTTTTCGTTGAAAGCTGCGCTACGACCATTCAGAACGAGAACTTCGTCAAGAATGGAAAGGATTTCATTTAGCGTATTCAAGCGTTACCCCAAGTCATAATGGATGAAGCTCGTATTATAAAGAACCGACATACTCCTGTGAGATACTGCACATCGTCATAGTTTCAGGCAGTGTCAAACTATCCCCATGAATGACTCGACCTTGCTCCAAGATCTGCTGTTTCGATCAGTCCAAGACAATAACGCAGCCGTCGCACTCACTTATGGTGAATCATCCCTGACCTATGGCGAGCTGGGGGATGCGACCCGTCGTTTTTCGAATGGCATTCGAGGCTGCGGCTTAGTCCGTGGGGAACGCGTTGCAATTTATCTGGAAAAACGTTTCGAGACAGTGATAGCAAGTTTCGGAACACCGACAGCGGGCGGCGTTTTCGTACCCCTCAATCCGCTGTTGAAAGCAGAACAGGTGGCGTACATCCTGCGAGACTGCAACGTCAGGATTTTGATCACCTCTGCTCAACGCCTCGCCTTGTTGCGTGACATCTTGCCTGAATGCCATGACCTCAGGCATGTCGTAGTTGTCGATTCATTGTCGGCACCCGATCCAATCCATGGAATCGAACTGAGCACTTGGGACAACCTCCTGAATGCCCCGCCCGTTGGTGGTCACCGCGTGATCGATACTGACGTTGTCAGCATCCTTTACACCTCAGGCAGCACCGGCAAACCCAAGGGAGTCGTGCTATCGCACCGTAATATGGTGGCCGGTGCGAAGAGTGTTTCCAGCTACCTGAAAAACCACGCAGGAGACACCCTGCTAGCGGCCCTACCGCTATCGTTCGATGCCGGTTTCAGCCAACTGACTACCGCTTTCCACGTCGGTGCCCGCGTCGTGCTGCTCAACTACCTGCTGCCGCGCGATGTCCTCAAAGCTCTTCAACGCGAAAAAGTGACCGGACTGACTGCGGTGCCACCGTTGTACATCCAACTTACGCAGCTCGAATGGCCCACAAGCATCACCGAACACCTTCGCTATTTCGCCAATACCGGCGGCCGCATGCCGCGCGAAACGCTTGATGCCCTACGTCACCGCCTGCCAAAGACGAAACCTTTCCTGATGTACGGTTTGACCGAAGCGTTCCGTTCCACCTACTTGCCCCCAGAAGAAGCCGACCGCCGGCCTGACTCCATCGGCAAGGCTATCCCCAATGCCGAAATCCTCGTCTTGCGCGAGGATGGATCACCCTGTGCCCCAAACGAGCCCGGCGAATTGGTGCATCGAGGTGCCTTGGTCGGCATGGGCTACTGGAACGACCCTGAAAAAACCGCTGAGCGCTACAAACCCCTGCCAGCCAATGCGCCAGGCCGCGAGACCGGTTTGGTGCTGCCGGAAATCGCCGTTTTTTCGGGCGATACAGTACGCATGGACGAGGAAGGGTTCCTTTATTTCATCGGGCGGCGTGACGAGATGATGAAAACGTCCGGTTACCGGGTCAGCCCGACGGAAGTGGAGGAGATTCTGTACGCAACCAAAATGGTCGGGGAATGCGTGGCTTTCGGGGTAGACGATGACCGCCTTGGCCAAGCCATCCAGGTCATCGTCACACCGCCCTCGGCAACTACCGGGGTAGATGTAGCCGCCCTGCTCGCCGAATGCCGCACCCGCATGCCGGCCTACATGGTTCCCTCGGGGATCGAGGTTCGCAACGGGCCGCTCCCCCGCAACCCGAACGGCAAGATCGACCGAAAATCCCTGGCAACCACCTGGGTAGAACAAAATCACCAGTAACTGCGCAGGATCGAATCAGGATTGGCCATGACCATCTCTACCATCAAGGCGCCCGTTCACGCTGCCATGAATCAATTTGCCAACGATGGCAAGCAACTGTTAATTGGCGGATTGCCGCTGACGCGCCTGGCTGAACGCATCGGACAAACCCCCTTCTACGCTTACGACCGGAGCCTGATCTCGGCTCGGGTAGCCGAATTGCGCGCCGCCTTACCCGCTGAAATCAAGCTGCATTACGCCATGAAAGCTAACCCGATGCCCGCCCTGGTAGGGTTCATGGTCAGCTTGGTCGATGGTATCGACGTTGCATCAGGGGGGGAACTCAAGGTTGCCCTGGACGCTGGAACCGCTCCTCACGAAATCAGCTTCGCCGGCCCCGGCAAGCGCGAAGGCGAACTTCGCCAAGCGGTTGCCGCCGGCATTCTGATCAATGTTGAATCATTCCGTGAAATCGACCTTCTGGCGGGCATTTCCGAAGAACTGTCGCTGCCTGCGCGCGTTGCCGTTCGCGTCAATCCCGATTTCGAACTCAAAGGTTCCGGGATGAAAATGGGCGGCGGCCCCAAGCAATTTGGCGTGGATGCCGAATGCGTTCCGGATTTGCTGGCGCATATTGGCAGGAAGAAATTAGGTTTTGAGGGCTTTCACCTTTTTGCCGGTTCGCAAAACCTGAAGGCGGAGTCCATTTGTGAAGCGCAGCAAAAATCTTATCAACTGGCGCTGCAGCTTTCATCTCACGCACCATCCCCCGTCCGCTTCCTGAATCTGGGCGGAGGCTTTGGGATTCCTTACTTCCCCGGCGAGCAGCACCTTGATCTGGCACCGATCGGTGAAAACCTTCGGCAATTGGCCGAACGTGCCAAAACCGACTTTCCAGAGGCGTCGCTGGTCATCGAACTCGGCCGTTATCTTGTTGGTGAAGCGGGAATCTACGTCACCAGGATAATCGACCGCAAGGTATCGCGAGGCCAAACATTCTTGGTAGTTGATGGCGGGCTAAACCACCACCTGTCGGCATCCGGCAATTTTGGCCAGGTCATCCGCAAGAATTACCCGGTTGCGCTCGGCAGCAAACTGGATGCCCCCGCACTCGACATTGCAAGCGTTGTCGGCCCCTTATGCACCCCGCTGGATATCCTGGCTGAACGCATGCAACTACCAGCCGCCGAACCCGGGGATCTCTTTGTCATTTTCCAATCCGGTGCCTACGGCGCCAGTGCCAGCCCTCAAGGCTTTCTTGGCCACCCTGCAGTAATCGAAGCCTTGGTATAGGCCAGTACTTTGCACTGGATGAACAAAGTCAGCGCATATCTTCGCTTTGGAAGATATGTCGCAGACTAGCTTATCGCCGTAGTCCGTGACATACGGAATTATTTTGCATGACAGCGCGAGGCAGACTATGCCATTTGTGCTACAGCACTCGGAGTACGTATTGGCTACAATAGGCATAGGTCATATCGATTGCCACTCGGTAAAACATTGAAATATTTCGGTTCATTGGTGTATTTACCAAATACCCCTTGAAATCTGATATTTAGCTTGCGGTTAAGTGTGGAACCGATAGATGAGATTGGTAGTCAATGTGAAATAGTGCCTACATAGACTATGCCAAAGGCAATATAGTGGTAGTGTATCCATACCTTAAGAAGTGCTGCAAAAAAATGCATTCACTGCGCGCAGCAAAGGAAGAAGGATGGCTGGGGATTGAGGTGTTTGCTGTACCTGCCTGAGGGATATGTACAGCACACAGGGTGGAGCGGGTCATCATGGTCAAGGTTTTCAATCATTGGTTTTCCGTGCGGAGCATCGCAGGAGCCCTGTTGGACAGTTCCTTCCTCATTGTCAGCCTGATCATCGTCCTGATGTGGATAGGCAGCGGGCTTCCCGTCAATATCACGCAAGTCATTGCCTTTTCCTGTGTCTTTGCGGCTGTAATGCTTGGCATCAATCTCCTGCTCGGCTTTTACCAGAGCACGAAGAGTGTGCCGCAAAAAGATAATCGCGCCCGCTCCGTACTCTCGCTCTACCTGGCCATTCCCGTGGCCTACCTGCTATATGGCCTGCTGCCGATCACGACGCTGAACCGTGACCTGATTCAACTTTCCGCCATGTCAGCCTTGTTTGGCATGCTCGTTACCCGTATCGGTGCTTCCCAATCGACAACGACCAAAATACTCAGGAGGCGCACGCTGGTCTTTGGTACCGGAGCACAAGCCGTCGCAGTCAGGCAAGCCCTCGAACGTTCCGATCCATCGGCTGAAATCATCGGCTTTTACCCTGGCACCAACGAAGATCAGCCACAGGTAGCGCCCAACCTGGTTCTTAGCCGTGAACATTCCCTCACTGATACAGCGAGAAACCTGAAGGCTGACGAAATTGTCGTCGCCATCAGCGAACGGCGCGGCGGCTCCATGCCCCTGCGCGAATTGCTGGATTGCAAGTTGCAGGGGATCAAGGTGCTCGATCTGGCCAGCCATTTCGAGCAGACCTTGGGCCAAATCAGACTCGATTCCCTCTACGCCGGATGGTTGATTTTTGGCGATGGTTTCCGCCAAGGAGCAATCCGCACCGCAGTCAAGCGACTCTTCGACATCATCTGCGCCAGCATCCTGATCGTTCTAGCCCTACCCATCATGGCTGTTGCTTCGCTGCTCATCGTGCTGGAAGATGGTTTCCCGCTTCTCTATCGGCAGGAGCGTGTCGGCTTGAATGGCCGCCTGTTCAACGTCATCAAGTTCCGCAGTATGCGCCGCGATGCAGAAAAGGACGGCAAGCCGATCTGGGCAATGGCTCAGGACAATCGGGTAACGCGCATCGGCCAGGTTATCCGGAAACTCCGCATTGACGAGCTTCCACAGCTCTTCAGCGTACTCAAAGGCGACATGAGCCTGGTCGGCCCACGGCCGGAACGTCCGTTCTTTGTCGATCAATTGACCAAGGAAATCCCCTTCTATGCAGTACGCCATAGCGTCAAACCCGGTGTTACCGGCTGGGCTCAGGTTCGCTACCACTATGGCGCCACAGTTGAGGACTCTGCGGAAAAGCTCCAATACGACCTGTACTACGTCAAGAACCACTCGCTCTTTCTCGACCTGGTGATTTTGTTCGAAACGGTTGGTGTGGTTTTGACCGGCAAGGGTGCGCATTAACGGGAACACGATTTTCGTGATTTCCGTTTCTTTATGGATACGGCAGACCTCTCTCTCTCGTTCTGGAGTTTCTCGCTAGCGGCTCTGGGCTACTTGGCGCTTGCCGCCTATCTGTTTGCCTCTGGTGGTGATTGGCGCATCAATCGGCGAATGCGTCGGATCGGTTTTGCAGCCATTCTTTCTGCACTATGGTCTGTCGCTGCCCTGATGGCTGCCCAGAGCGGCAAGCCGCTCGCCGTCCTGTCCTCATCCTTGCTGGACGCCTGCCGGTATGGCACATGGTATGCCTTCCTGATCGCTGTTCTCTCCCCCGTATCACACGAATCAAACGCCAAAAACCGTCTCCCGCAAGCACTGGTTCAGGCGTGCTGGCTTCTGGTGGCCATAGGCGTCGCGATTCAGGCAGCCTTGATCACCGGCTGGATCAAGCCGGAGGAATGGCTCCGTGCGCTGATCTTTCACGGCCTGTCCTCGGCAGTTCTCGGGCTCATCTTGGTCGAACAACTGTTCAGGACGGTCTCCGATGACTCGATGTGGAATATCAAGCCCCTTTGCCTGGCGCTCCTCTTCCAGTTTGGTTTCGACCTCTACCTCTTTTCCGATGCGCTGATGTTCAGCCGGATTGATGGCGATGCGTTGACAGTTCGCGGTTTCGTCCACGTCATTACCTTGCCGCTGCTAATCCTCTCTTCGGAACGCAGCAAGGACTGGACGTCGAAAATCCGTTTGTCCCAAAAAGTAGCCTTTCACTCGATTACGCTGCTCTTTGCCGGCGCCTATCTGCTGTTCGTCGCCGGCGTTGGCTACTATGTCCGCTATTTTGGCGGCGACTGGGGGCGGGCCTTCCAGCTCGCACTGATCTTTGCCGGTCTGCTGACTCTGGGCATTTTGCTGATATCCGGTTCGATGCGGGCCAAGATCAAGGTTCTCGTCGGCAAACACTTCTTCCACTATCGCTACGATTACCGCGAGGAATGGCTCCGATTCACGCAAACCCTGACGGCCCAGGACTCCCCGCAATCCATGGGCGAACAGGTTATTCGTGGCCTGGCAAACATGGTCGAAAGCCCAGCCGGCACCCTTTGGCTACGTGAAAACGGGCAAGAAAACTACGTGCAAACAGCCCGCTGGAACCTGCCTGAATGCCCGGCAAGCGAAGCCCATGATTCCCCCTTCTGCAATTTTCTGATCACCAGTGGCTGGGTCATCAACATGGAGGAGTACCGTTGTTTTCCAGCCCGTTACAGCGATCTCGAAATTCCCGGCTGGCTTTCGGCATTGCCCAATGCCTGGTTGATCGTTCCCCTGATGGTCGGTAGCGAAATGCAGGGCTTCGTCATCCTGGCCAGCGCCCGCACCCCAATCAATGTCAATTGGGAGGTGAACGACCTGCTACGCACTGCGGGTTGCCAGGCTGCCAGCTTCCTCGCCAAGATGCAGGCAACGGAAGCCTTGCTGGAAGTGCGCAAGTTCGATGCCTTCAACAAAATGTCGGCCTTCGTGGTGCATGACCTGAAAAACATCGTCACCCAGCTGTCCTTGATGCTGAAGAACGCCGAACGCCACCGCGACAATCCAGAATTCCAGCAGGACATGCTGATGACCGTCGACCATGCCGTCGAGCGGATGCGTCAGCTCATGCTCCAGTTGCGCGAAGGTGCCAAGCCGCCAGGCGGGTTCAGCGGCGTCAGCTTGCAAGATATTGCGCTGCGTATCCAGACCGACAAGACCAAACAGGGCCGCACCATCGAAGTCGATTGCCCGGAACGCCTGGTTGCCCGCGGCCATGACGAACGACTGGAGCGCGTACTGGGGCATCTGGTGCAAAACGCGCTCGATGCATCGGCTCCTGATGGCAAGGTATGGCTGCGTGTCGAGCGCAAAAATGACCGGGCATTGATCGAGGTCGGCGACACCGGCCACGGCATGTCGAAGGAATTCATCCGTGATCGCCTCTTCAAGCCTTTCCAAAGCACCAAGGAAGCGGGCATGGGCATCGGCGCCTATGAGAGCGCCCAGTACATCCGCGAATTGGGCGGGGAATTGCTCGTGGAAAGCGAGCCTGGCTACGGAACCCGTATTACAGTATCCCTTCCGTTGTTTGTAATTCGAACCGAATCCGACCTCAGAGAAAGAATAAGCGCGTGACAACCGAACGGCCTCGCCCCCTACTCATCGTAGAAGACGACCTGGCGCTGCAAAAACAGCTTCGCTGGTCGTTCGACCAATACGAGACCCTGACCGCAGCAGATCGGGAAAGTGCTCTGGCACAAATCCATCGTCACACCCCGCCGGTCGTAACCATGGATCTTGGCTTGCCACCGGATGCTGATTCGGTTTCGGAGGGCTTCCGCCTGCTTGAGCAGATACTGGCCGCAGCACCCGATACAAAAGTCATCGTCCTGACTGGTCAAAACGACCACGCCAACGCCCTGCGCGCCATTGCACTTGGTGCCTACGACTTCTTCGCCAAGCCTTTCGAACCCGAATTGCTGGCCCTGACAATCGACCGCGCCTTTCGCCTGCACGATCTGCAGCAGGAGAACCGCCGCTTACTCGCCACCCAACATCCTTCTGCGCTTGGCGGCCTGCTGACACGCGATGCGGGCATGCAACGAGTTTGCCGCACGATCGAGAAGGTCGCCAACAGCAATGCAACCGTACTCCTGCTTGGTGAAAGCGGCACTGGCAAGGAACTCCTGGCTCGTGGCCTGCACGAAGCCTCTCCACGCGCCAAGGAGCGCTTCGTCGCCATCAACTGTGCAGCGATCCCGGATAACCTGCTGGAAAGCGAACTGTTCGGTTACGAAAAAGGCGCATTTACGGGCGCCGCAAAAACAACCCCGGGGAAAATCGAAACTGCCGATGGCGGCACCTTGATGCTCGATGAAATCGGCGACCTGCCCCTGCCCCTCCAGGCCAAGCTTTTACGTTTCCTGCAAGAGCGTGTCGTGGAGCGACTCGGCGGCCGCCAGGAAATCCCGGTTGATGTCCGTATCGTCTGTGCAACCCATCAGGATCTGAAGGCACAGATCAGCGACGGGAGATTCCGCGAGGATCTGTACTACCGCTTGGCTGAAATTGTCGTTCCCATCCCGCCTCTGCGCGAACGCACCGGTGATGCGACGCTGCTCGCCC
This sequence comes from uncultured Dechloromonas sp., assembly GCA_964507585.1. Lineage (GTDB taxonomy): Bacteria > Pseudomonadota > Gammaproteobacteria > Burkholderiales > Rhodocyclaceae > Azonexus. The sequence goes on along the minus strand of CAZDRS010000008.1, from coordinate 9,327 downwards.
ACGCCTTTGTGCGCAAGTTCGCCGAGGAGCAAAAACGCGGCAACATGACCCTCGGTGAAGACGCCATCCGCGCCATCGAAGTGCACCGCTGGCCTGGCAATGTGCGCGAACTGGAAAACTGCATCAAACGAGCCGTCATCATGGCCGATGGAACACGTATCACCCAGGAGGATATCGGACTCTTCGACGAAGTGACCGAGGAAAATGGCTTCATCGACCTACGTAAAATTCGCGACGATGCCGAGCGGCAGGCAGTCGTCACCGCCCTCGGACGAACCAATGGCAATCTACTGAAGGCATCGGAAATGCTTGGCATCAGCCGTCCTACCCTGTACGACCTGATGCACCGGCTCGGCTTGAAATAATTCTCCAGAAAAGAGACCTGACATGACCCCCCTGAATCCCGGATTTAGCAAAACAGTTTCCTGCCTGTTGGCCGCACTCCTTATTTCGGCTTGCGGTGGTGAATCGCCGGAAAAACTGATTTCTTCCAGCAAGGACTACCTTGCCAAGAAAGACACCAAGGCAGCCGTCATCCAGCTCAAAAACGCCTTGCAAGAAAATCCGAACCTGGCCGAAGCGCGCTTCCTGCTTGGCTCGGCCCTGCTGGAAAGCGGTGACATTCAGGGCGCCGAGGTGGAATTGCGTAAGGCCCAAACCCTCAATTACGCACCTGATTCGGTCATCCCGCTGCTCGCCCGCAGCATGCTCGCCCTGAACCAAACGCAAAAAGTCATCGACGAGTTTGGCAAAACAACACTCAACACCGCGACGGCGCAATCATCGCTCAAGGCAACGCTGAGCACGGCTTACGCCGCCCAGGGAAATACCGAACGTACCAAGGCGCTGCTTGCCGAGGCACTGGCCAGCGATCCAGACAACATCCCAGCCCGCATCGCCGATATTCGTGCCAGCTTGGTCAGCCGCGATACGGCAACGGCGCGCAGCAAACTGGACGCACTGCTCGATAAATTCCCGACCAACCCCGAAGGCTTGCTGCTCAAGGGCAGTTTGCTGACCAGCGAAGGCGATACGGCCGGGGGATTAGCTTTGTTCCAGAAGGCGATAGAGGCGAACCCGACCTACGCTCCTGCCTACTCGGCCACCATCGCATCCTTGCTTCAAGCCGCGAAGTTTGACGAAGCCGGCAAGCAGCTTGATGCGCTCAAGAAGATCGCGCCGAAGAGCCCGCGTACCTATTTCCTTGATGCGCAACTGAACTACCAGCGCAAGGAATTCAAGGCCGCCAGGGAATCGGCCCAGCAACTGCTCCGCATTGCCCCCAACGACCCAAGCAGCCTGCAATTGGCCGGTGCCATCGAGTACCAGATGCGCTCTTTCCTGCAAGCGGAAACCTATCTCTCGAAGGCCTTGCAAGCAGCCCCGAAGCTAATGCTGGCCCGACGCATTCTGGCTGCCATCCAACTACGTAGCGGCCAGCCTCTCAAGGCGCTGGATACGCTGCAACCAGTCATGGATGTCATCGAAAAGGACTCCGCCCTCCTCACCCTGGCCGGAGAAGCCTATCTACAAAGCGGCGACCCCAAAAAATCCGCAGAGTTCTTCGCCAAAGCCAGCAAACTCGATCCCGAAAATGCCGGTAAGAAAACCTCGCTGGCGCTCGCCCACCTGGCCCAGGGCAATGGCGAAAACGCCTTCCACGAACTGGAAGATATTTCCACCTCCGACAAAGGGATCTCGGCAGACCTGGCATTGATTGCCGTCCATATGCGCAGCAATCAGCTCGACAAAGCCTTGAGTGCCATCGATGTGCTGATCAAGAAACAACCGGAAAATCCCGCCAGCTATAACCTGAAGGCACAAGCCCAACTGGCCAAGAAGGATATCCCGGCTGCCCGCACCAGCCTGGAAAAGGCCTTGTCCGTCTCGCCCACCTTCTTCCCCGCCGCAGCCAATCTGGCACGCCTGGATATGGCCGAGAAAAAACCGGACGATGCGAGAAAGCGTTTCGAAACGATTCTGGCTGCCGATCCGAAAAACACCCAGGCCCTGCTCGCCCTGGCCGAACTCAAGGCAGCCACCGGCGGAACAGCCGACGAAGTGGCAACCCTGATCGGGAAAGCAGTTACGGCAACCCCCAGCGAATCAGCACCGCGGCTGGCACTCATCCAGTTCCACCTCAAGAACAAGGACAACAAGAAAGCCCTGACCGCCGCAAACGATGCCGTATCGGCCCTTCCCGACAAGCCGGAAATCATCGAGGCGCTCGGCAAAGTCCAGCGCATTTCCGGCGACCTGAATCAGGCGTCGACCACCTTTGGCAAACTCGCCACGCTGCAGCCCGGTTCGCCGCTTCCGCTCATGTTGTTGGCTGAAACCCAATTCGCCAACAAGAACAGGGACGAAGGTACCAAGAGCCTGAAAAAGGCCCTCGAAATAAAACCCGACTTGCTTGAAGCCCAGGCTCTCATGGCCAAACTCGCCATGGAGAACAAGGACAGCAAGGAAGCCTTGTCCATCGCCGCCACAGTTCAGAAGCAAAAACCCAAGGAAGCTGCCGGTTATCTGCTTGAAGGCAACATCCACGCCGCCCAGAAAGCCTGGCCCAATGCGATTGCCGCCTATCGCAACGGCCTGCGCCAAGTCGCCTCGTCAGATTTGGCGATTAAATTGCATGAGGCTCTGCTCGCCGCCGAAAATACAACCGATGCCGACAAGCATGCAGCGGCCTGGCTGAAGGAGCATCCGAAGGACATCGCCTTCCGTATGTACCTCGGTGACTTGGCAAATGCCCGCAAGAGCTATGCACAGGCTGCCACCCATTACCAAAGCGCCTTGAGTCTCCAACCCGACAATGCATTGATCCTGAACAACCTGGCCTGGGCACTCGGGCAAACCAAGTCGCCCAAGGCAATCGAGTATGCCGAAAAAGCCAATCAAATTGCGCCTAACCAACCGGCTTTCATGGATACGCTAGCCGTGTTGCTGGCCGATAAGGGGCAGAACGACAAGGCTATCGAGATGCTACGATCGGCCCTGAAGCTGGCGCCGCAAGCAGCTAAAATTCAGCTAAGTCTCGCCAAAGTCCTGATCTCGGCAGGCAAGAAGAACGAAGCCCGACAGGAACTGGACGCTCTCGCCAAGCTGGGTGATAAATTTGACCAGCAGGCAGAAGTCGCCCAAATGCTCAAGTCGCTTTAATTCCGTTACTCAAATCATTACCAAACATCAAGGGTAAGAAAATAATGACAGTCATTGCAGTAGTTGGCCTCGGTTACGTTGGATTGCCGCTTGCCGTCGAGTTCGGCAAAAAATTCCGCACCATCGGCCTAGACCTCTCCAAGGAAAAAGTCGAAAGCTACAAGAAATTCATTGATCCTACCGGCGAGGTGAGTACTGCTGATCTGAAAGCGGCAACTCAACTGAGCGTCACGACCGATGCTGCAGCGCTTCGCGAGGCCGATTTCATTGTCGTTGCCGTACCAACGCCAGTCGATGATGCTCACCAACCGGACTTCAGCCCGCTGGTCGGTTCTTCCTCCGCAGTAGGCCGCAACCTGAAGCAAGGCGCCATCGTGGTTTATGAATCGACGGTTTATCCAGGGGCAACGGAAGAAGTCTGCATTCCCATCTTGGAGAAAGAGTCCGGAAAAACCTGGAAAAAAGACTTCTTCGTTGGTTATTCTCCAGAACGCATCAACCCGGGCGACAAGGAGCGTACCGTCACCAAGATCGTCAAGGTCGTTTCGGGCGATACCCCGGAAACCCTGGCCAAGGTTCAGGAGGTATATGGCAGCGTGATTACCGCCGGCGTCTATCCTGCCTCCTGCATAAAGGTTGCGGAAGCCGCCAAGGTTATCGAAAACACCCAGCGTGACCTGAATATCGCACTGATGAACGAGTTGGCAATCATTTTCGACAAAATCGGAATCGATACGCTGGAAGTTCTGCAAGCTGCCGGCACGAAGTGGAACTTCCTGCCCTTCCGTCCGGGCCTGGTTGGAGGCCACTGCATCGGCGTGGATCCCTACTATCTCACCCACAAGGCACAGAAGCTCGGCTACCACCCGGAAGTCATCCTCGCCGGCCGCCGTATCAATGACGGCATGGGCAAATTCATCGCCGAACAGACCATCAAGATGCTTGTCCGTGGCGGCCACCCGATCAAGGACTGCCCGATCATCGTACTCGGCCTGACCTTCAAGGAAGACTGCCCAGACCTGCGCAATTCCCGCGTCATCGACGTCATTCGCGAACTCGAATCTTACGGAGCCAAGGTCGTCGTACACGACCCCGTGGCCGATGCCGAGGAAGCGCGCCATGAGTACGGTGTGAGCCTTGTTGCTTGGGAAGACCTGCCCAAAGCGGCAGCCATTGTCGTGGCAGTCAATCACAAACAATACAAAGCGCTTCCCGTTTGCGATTTCCAGACTAAGCTGAAAGAAGGTGGCGTTATCACCGACGTCAAGAGCATGCTGGATCAGAACACTTTCAAGGCCGAAGGCATCACGGTCTGGCGCTTGTAAGGGGGGTTTGTGGGTATCGTTCGGACGATGGGCACGCAGAGCCGTACAGGGTTAATCCTGATGGCACTGCTCGTCTGTCAGGCAGCCTCTTCAGCCTGGGCGAACGATGCAGATCAAAAGGAACGCGCCAAGGTGTTGCGCGAGGAAGCCAGGAATTACGAGCATGGCAGCAACGGATTCCCGCGCACACCACAAAAAGCGGTCGAACATTACTGCGAGGCTTCACGCCTAGGTGATGCCGAGGCTCAGTACAACCTGGGCTGGATGTATGCAATGGGGCGCGGCATCGCGCGTGACGATGGCCTCGCCGCCCATTTCTTCAGCTTGGCTGCCAAGCAAGGAGATCGTTTGGCAGAACGCATGCTGCGCCAGGTCGGCGAGCCGACAAGCCCTGCCCCTGCCTGCCTTCTCACCCCGCCTGACTCCGACAACAACGGCCACGACATCATCGCCAAAGCTGCGCCGGAACATCGCAAGGTCATGGAGTTGGTGCAGAAATTGGCGCCGGAATACGGTGTCTATCCCCGCCTGGCCATGGCAATTATCCGCGCCGAATCCAATTTCAACCCCCAGGCGATTTCCCCCAAAAATGCGCAGGGCCTGATGCAACTGATTCCGGAGACAGCGGAACGCTTCAACGTAAAAAAACCCTTTGACCCTGAACAAAACATTCGCGGAGGCTTGTCTTACCTGCGCTGGCTTCTCGCCTACTTCCAGGGAAATATTTCGCTGGTCGCTGCCGCGTATAACGCGGGGGAAGGCACGGTCAATCGCTATGCCGGAATACCGCCCTATGCGGAAACTCAAGGATACGTAAAACGCATTCGGGAAATCTTCAAGGGGGAGGCTCACCCGTTTAATGCCGAAATAACAGACCCTTCTCCAGAACTACCACGCATCGTCGCAATGAAAAGAACGATGTGAAGGCCATTCTGTTCGCGCTGCTCCTGGTCATTCACTGCTTACCGTTTCTGTCGAGCAGCGTTGCTGCCGAATTGCCGGCAACAATAGAAAAAATAAAACCATCGATTATTGCCATTGGCACCTACAAGAAGACACAAAGCCCACCATTTGTTTTTCGTGGTACCGGCTTCGTGGTTGGCGACGGCACGCAAGCCATCACCAACGCTCATGTCCTACCAAGCCAGAACGAACCCGATGGCCCGGAACTGGCTGTACTGACTCGTACGCCACAGGGCAATACAAACATCCGGCGCGCAAGAGTCATCACCAAGAATAGCGACCGAGACCTGGCACTGATGCGCATCGAGGGGCCTCCCCTATCGGCATTAAAAATCGGGGATTCTTCGACTATTCGAGAAGGTCAGGCTATTGCGTTCACCGGATTCCCGATTGGCGGTTCGTTAGGTTTCTCTCCAGTGACCCACCGGGGAATCGTTGCAGCAATTACGCCAATCGCACTTCCTGGCGCTAACGCCAACCAAATAAACGAAAAGCTCATCAACCAAATCAAACGTGGAAGCTTCGAGATATTCCAACTCGATGCAACAGCTTACCCGGGGAATAGCGGCAGCCCTGTTTTTGATACCGAAACAGGACTGGTCGTCGGGGTCATCAATATGGTCTTCATCAAGGGCAGCAAGGAATCCGCCCTGACAGCGCCATCGGGAATTAGCTATGCCATTCCTGGCATGTACGTAAAACAGTTATTAAACGAGAACTGAATCGCGGACATTCAGCGCTGCCGTTCACCGTCCAGTGGCACTGACACTGCCTTTGGCGGGAACAGAAATTTATGCCCCAAATGATAAGCAAGAAGCAATGGGGGCATCCTTAACCAATGTGCCCGAATGTAGAGCAATCGGCGGGCAATTGGCGAAAACCTGTCGCCGACAGAATCATGTTGTGGGCGCAATACACGGCCATATATTGCATCGAGGATTGCCTGTTTCAGCCCGGCTTTTTCTCTCGCCCTCGTAGCATCCAATACGGCACCAGGCACGGGGGTATCGAGTATCAAGTTCGTATAGCGCAAAGCAAGGAAAAGCGGGATTTCGAGCCCCAGTAATTCTGCCTGAGCAATCAACTGCCCCCAAAATTCCCCATCAACTGTCGAAAACTCTCGCAACAGCAGATCCAGGTCAGTCAAATCCCGCAGCAGATTATCAGGCTCTCCTTCGTGAAAAAGGTGAGTAGCACTATGCAAAACCATATCGCAGGGACACAAAATGCGTACCCCTTGTAGCCCTGGCACTTCGATACTGGATTCAACAAGAAGCCTGGCATCAGGCTTGATCCGGGAGGTCGGAGGCAAGATTGTGTGGTGTACGTCGAGCGAGGCCCCCCGAAACATGTGCTGCATGGCGGGTAATTCATGCATCCACTGTCGGTAGTAGCGTTGATCGTAAGCATCCGTTGCCGTACTGACCCACCCAGTCTGAATCAGAATTGACTCTGCCTCCGCCAGATGGATTTGAGGCACCAGAATGTCAATATCGGCAAACACCCTGCCCCCAGCCGCCGCTAGGCCAGCGGCAACGTATGCCGCACCTTTGAGCAAGATAAGAGGCAATCCCTGATCGCAAAATGTTTGATGAAGCAGCCCTATTTCATGCTTGATCGAGAGATGCTGACGCTCGGCCATAGTTGCCCCGGAGAGCAAATGATTGAATGGCTGAGCGGGAATATTCGCGAGATTCCTTGTTTCATCGAGGAGAACATACAAACGCCCCAGCAAATTGCCGTGTCGAGCTTGGCGAATCAACAAATCCCAAGCAACTGAATCGAGCTCACATACTTTTGCAGGATTTCTGAAGACTGAAACTAGCAGGCTCACCGTTTCATTCCCCTGCCGCCAAGCGTTCGAAACACGCTATGGCATCATCAAGATGGCCGTACTCGAAACTGAAATGGCGACAACTATCAACCAGCCCCCCAACAGCAAGAAACCCCTTTGCTCCGAGAACATGATAATTCATCGCATTTTCTGCAAGCTGCAGAAACGCAGCCCCCGTTGGCAAGGGTGTTAAAGTCGCCGGCGCCCCTGCTTTGTAGCGCGGCAGCACGACCCAACGCGGACTAGCAGGCACAGACATTTGCTGGACACTCTCCAAGGAGGGGGCCATTAGAGCAACCGTTCCTTTAGCCGTATCAAGAACAGGACGCGTGACATAGGCTTCAGGGGCAAAACCCCGAATTAAATCAATTGAGTAATTTTTTAGGTTGACCGGTCTTGCCAAGCCAGTAATTTGCCCAGTATCAAGTCGAATAATCGTCAACTCATCCGACAACAACCTCCAACCACGATTAACCAAGGCTGCACAAAGCGTACTCTTTCCCGATCCAGGAGGAGCCGGCATAATCAAGGCACGATCACCCTTTGCCACAGTCGCCGCATGCATGATGAGAACATGGTGGCTATATGCGGTTATGCACCAATTAAGCCCCCACTCGAGCATCGGCAGTGCTTGATTGCGAGGCAACGGGGTAAATGGTTCAACGCCGTCTACGACAAATCGTGCCTGATGCCTGAACCAACGACGAATCCCCTCTCCGGGAGCAACACGAACATGGAAATCAAAAAAACCACCTTCCTCAAGGGGGTGGTGGCGATACAGGCGAGCAAACTCAGGCGCCAGTTCAGGAACTGATGAAGATATTAAGCAACTGAATGGGCCTGTCTTAACTGGAACACCTGCGCCAGCCAAGCGATCGGCGATCTCCGCAAGGGACCAATCACCAAGTATCACGAAATTTTGAGCAAATCAGCCTCGGACAGGGAAGCCATCGCCAAGCGAAGCGCCGAATCCAATTCGGCTGGTTGAAGTTCAGGAAACTCGCGACTCAACAACGGAAAAAGCGATTCAAAGCTGGAAACATCATTTGCTTCGGAAACTTTCAGCACACATGATGCAAAATCCGAGAGGAGCAGCGTTTCGCCGGATACCGAATCGTAACGCAACCAGCCTTCCTCAACCTCTTTCCAAAGCGGTTGAATGAAAAAAAGTGAAGGCACGACCAAACCTAGTTAACCGCCTCAAGATCCACTTCAGATTGCCATGACGTATTTTAGGTAGTTAATAACGTCAGCACGCTTCCAAGCCACCCCAGCAGAGGCAGCATAACTCCCGCCATTGGCAGTATCGTTCCACATTGCCCTAACGGTTTCCTTAGTAACCCCGCCAAACGAGCTACGAGAAGCGTTTATGTAGGCGGCCGCCACTACTTGAGCATCTCCAGAACTCCCAAGGGCATTACCTAGCGTATAACCAGACGCCACCCCTGAAGGCAAAGTCATCCCAGCATCACCACTGGAGGTACTTCCGGCAAATTTTTTCTGTCTCAGTGGTTCGCTAGCGCTAATCGAACCAGGTTTCGGGGCAGGATCAGAACAAACATTACTGTGCGTCTGACTGTAGTTGCCAGAAACTGAAAAACCAGAAGGATGTTTGCAGTGACACGCCCAGACCGAGGTACTTTTAAGCGCCAAAATAATTGGTGCCCCAACCATTCCACCCCGTATCAGCTTGCGACGACCTGATATTGCGACGCCGCCGGCAGTATCTTCTTGGGCTTGGCTCTCTGAACGATGTTCCGTTTTCATCACAACCTCAGTAGGTATATTGCATCAGACAATCAGATAGGGATTCTAAAGCCTGTTCTAACTGATTTTCCGCAAGAAATTTCACGACTTTTGAAATTAGAAGCAACTATCACGCCACAATAAAAACGCAGCATAGCAAATTGATTTCAAATAACTAATCAAAATTTCTTTCTCGGATGAGAAAACAAAAACCGTCTTGTGTAAGAAAAACCGACACCCTGAAAGCAAAAAGCCCAACCAAATTGGCTGGGCTAAATGCTTGATTCTTTGGCTCCC
>CAZDRS010000007.1:0-33182 GCA_964507585.1 uncultured Dechloromonas sp. | reverse complement strand
AACGCAGCACACCCCTGTTTGGCGTACACAGCTGAGGGGTTTTCACACAACCTCGACCCTCAACAGACATTCGATGTCTCAGAGTTCGTGCGGCAGCTTTCTGAGCGGAGCAGTCGCCCGGCTGGTCTGCTCACGGGCAAGTCGTCGGCCATAACGGCCGTTGGCCGAATGTGCTGACACGGGCAGCAACCTGGCGGTAACCTGCCTTTCAGTCACTGATCGCGCCGAACGGCAGCTTTTTCATCCAGCGAATACGTGCTCCCGACCCATAGCTGCTGTAACGGTGTCCCGATAGCGGCCAGTCAGCCAAACCCAGATTTCTTGAACTGGACTGCCACAAAGCTGCCGGTTACGACATCACACTATCGGCCAAGAGCGGAAATTCGCCCCAGCCCCACCGCTGCCATTGAGACGACGGCAGCACTCCGAAACCAGCCGTACGGCCAATTCACAGTGATCGGCCTAAGCGGCCGGTGGCGACATCAATGAAAAATGGCTGGTTCTGAGAACAGACCGGCCATTGCCATTCTGGGACGGTGAACGACAGCCTCTATATCTGGGTTACGTCGGCTCCGTGCCCTATCCGGACCTTCGCTACTCCAGAACTCCAACGGTACCCCCCGCCCAGTCAGCTCTCGAAGCGCGATCTCCGTCCCATCAGTTGCCCAATGTTACGAGATAGTGCCCACTCACCCATATGGCTGGGGGGCGAGTTATCGATCTGTAAAAACTTCGAAATTGTTTGTGATTTAGCAAACAACCGACTTTGATTTGTTCTAAGATCATCGAAAAATCCTAATATGGCGCGTGGCGATGATTTCTGGCTCCTCATTAGCAAAACGTTTCTGGCTATTGCTGCTATTGGTCTTCGCACCGATGCTTATCCTGATCGTGCATGACTATTACTCCGAGCGCCAAGCCTCGATCGATCATGTCGAGCAGCGGGCCAAGGTAATGATGTTCAGTTTGCGGGTGGCTGAGGAAGCTGCCGAACGTGAGGTCAGACAATTGTTGTCCACGATGGCGCGGGCGAACGACATGCGCGACCTGAAGGCTGAAGAATGCAATGGTTTGGCCAGCCGGCTGCATGCTTCCGCCGAAAATTTTGCCAACATTGGCGCGGTTTTGCCTAACGGCGAGGTGTTCTGCAGTTCGCTGGGTGTCAAATCGTCGATCAATGTGCGGGATAGAGCCTGGTTCCAGGAGGCTCAGTCAGCACAGGGCATGACCCATGGACAGTTTCTGATTGGCAAAATGTCCGGTCGGCCGGGCATCACTTTTGGTTACCCGATCCGGGATACCTCGGGGAAACTGCTCGCTGCGGTTTTTGCCTCCGCCGACCTTTCATGGTTCGACCGCTTGGCAGCCCGCCATGATTTGCCGGCCGGCTGGTCGAGCACCTTGTTCAGCACAAATGGGGATGTCATTTCAGGCTATCCGAACCCTGAGGCGTGGCGTAATAAAGCGCTGCCAGACGTCAGCCGCGAACTGTTGGTTAGCACCTTGAACAAGCAGCAGAAACGCATCGTGATGACCGGCTTGGATGGGCAGGAAAGACTGTTCATCCTGGAGCCGCTCAGTCTGGCCAGCAACAATCTGGTGGCCAGCATCTCTGTACCCCTCGGGGGCGTCATGCAAGAGATCGAAAATGCCTTCTGGCGGCATCTAATCATTCTGATGGCTACTTTCATGCTATCGCTGGCTTTGGCCTATCGCTTCCTGTTCAAGACCATGAAGAGTTGGCTGGACGACATCAACCACGCCGCCGGAGAGGTGACCAGCGGCAAGTTGGGGGCTCGGCTGCCAGAGGAGCATATTCCGGACGAATTCGCCACCTTGAATCAGCGCTTCAACAAAATGGTTAGTACCCTGCAATACCAGGTGGAACAGATTCAATATAGTGAAGAACGTTATCGCGCCCTGTTCCAAGGTAGCCACTGTGTCATGCTCATTATCGACCCGGCAAACGGTGCTATTCTCGATGCAAATCAGGCTGCTGCGGGCTATTACGGCTGGAGTCGAGAGCAATTGATGCAAATGCAGATTATGCAGATCAACATGCTCTCCCCGGAGCAAATTCGCGCCGAAATGCAGAACGCCAGGGCGCAGAACAAGTTTCACTTCCGATTCCGACATCGGCTGGCCGATGGTTCGGTGCGCGAGGTGGAGTCCTTCAGCGGGCCGATTCGTATTGGCGACAAGGAGTTACTCTATTCCATCGTGCATGACGTGACCGACCGCGTGCTTGTTGAGCGCGAGGTTAGGAAACTGTCGCAGGCGATTGAGCAAAGTCCGGAAAGCGTAGTAATCACCAATCTCGATGCTGAAATCGAATATGTGAACGATGCTTTCCTGAGAGCGACCGGCTATAGCAAGGCGGAGGTTATTGGTCAGAATCCGCGCATCTTGCATTCCGGCAAGACCCCGCCAGAGCGCTATATCGATCTGTGGCAGGCGTTGACCGAGGGACGTTCCTGGAAAGGGGAGTTCCACAACCGACGCAAGGATGGTTCCGAGTATTTCGAGTTCGCCATCATCACGCCGGTGCTCGATGCGGGCGGCAAGGTTTCGCACTACGTCGCTGTCAAGGAAGACATTACCGAACGGAAACAGATCGCCCAGGAACTCGACGAGCATCGACAGCACCTGGAGGAACTAGTAGCCATCCGCACCACCGAACTGTTAGACGCCAAGCAGCAGGCCGAAACAGCCAATGAGGCGAAGAGCGCCTTCCTGGCCAACATGAGCCATGAAATCCGCACGCCAATGAACGCTATCCTCGGCCTCACCCATCTGCTGCGTGCCGAAGCTGCACCAGCCCAGGTCGAGCGGCTCGGCAAGATCGACGCCGCCGGCAAACATCTCCTGTCGATCATCAACGACATCCTCGATATTTCCAAAATCGAGGCTGGCAAGCTGCAACTGGAGCACAGTAATTTCAACCTATCAGCAGTGCTCGACCATGTCAGTTCCATCCTTGGCGAAATGGCGCACGCTAAAGGCCTGGAGATTCGCGTCGATCCCGACTCGGTGCCAATTTGGTTGCGCGGCGACGTGCTTCGCTTACGCCAGTGTATTCTGAACTACGCCAGCAATGCCCTCAAATTTACGGAAAGAGGCCACATCGTGCTGGCGGCAAAACTTCTGGAGGAAGATGGTGATGACTTGTACATCCACTTCTCAGTTAGCGATACAGGTATCGGAATTGATGCCGATAGTCTGTCGCAACTGTTCCAGTCCTTCACCCAGGCAGATCCTTCGACGACTCGTCGCTATGGCGGCAGCGGCCTCGGGTTAGTCATCACCCGGCATCTGGCCAAACTGATGGGCGGCGAGGCCGGGGCGGAGAGCACGCCAGGCCAAGGCAGCACATTTTGGTTCACTGCCCGACTCCAGCGCGGCCACGGTATCCTGCCGCAGCAGGGTGAAAGGCCGGTCAACTCCGAGCAGCGGTTGCGCGAACTCGGTTGCCGCTGCCGTTTGCTGCTGGCCGAAGACAACGCCATAAACCGCGAAGTGGCGCTCGAACTGCTACACAGCGTCGGCCTGGCCGTCGATGTTGCCGAAGATGGCAGTGAGGCGCTCAAGATGGCCGGCGAGTATCACTACGACCTGGTACTGATGGATATCCAGATGCCACATCTCGATGGCCTGCAGGCTACCCGTGCTATACGCGCCCTGCCGGGATGGGGCGATACTCCCATTCTGGCGATGACTGCCAATGCCTTCTCCGAAGATCACAGAGCGGCATTGCAGGCTGGCATGAATGATCATATTGCCAAGCCGGTAGATCCCGAGGAACTCTTCGCCTTGCTTGTCAAATGGCTACCTTGCGGTGCTAAAAACGGCGCAGCCAGCATGGCGGTGCACTTGGCAGAGAAAGCACCGACGACGGAAGCCGATGGTGATCCGTTACTTCCCCGCCTGGCGGCCATTCCCGACCTCGACCTGGCCGCCGGCCTGAGCCGGGTACGTGGCAGGATGGCGCAGTACCGGCACCTTCTCCAGCTCTTCGTCGATGGTCATGAGACCGATGTACAGCAAATGGTCAACCGGATTGAGCAGGGAGATCTGGAAGGTGCCCAACGTTTGGTCCATACCCTCAAGGGAACTGCAGGCAATGTTGGAGCGATGGCGATTTTCACCCTGGCCGAACAAGCTGATCTAGCGTTGAGGCAGGGTAATGCCGCTCGCGCGAAAACGCTGATGCCACCACTTTCCGAGCGATTGTCGGCCTTGATTGGAGCGGTGCAAGCGGCCCTGGCTGAGCGAAGCGAATAGCTTGTCGCTGTCTGGACTCATTGGCTACGCTTCCATGTACTGTCGATAGTTTTGGGGGATATCGGTTTGACCACCCCTAAAGCCCCGTTATTTACACCGCTTGAGGTCAGAAAGGGAAGGATACACACTGCTGTGTTCTTGCATTGTGGTGAGAAAGAACGGATTTTCTGACCTCCCTGAGCCCAGAATACTTCGTCGTTGCATAAACTAATGCTGGTTTGTGTTAATTCATTTGAGATAGAAATGGGTCAAGAGCACTTGAGAAATCCGCTGTTAATGCCACCTTATCGCTGTGCGGCGGGTTGCCGGCGCATAGCTGCCTGATTCCTTAAAACTGCGGAAAGTCGGCTTTGGCCGAGGACTTCTCCTTCGATCGCTGCGTTGGATGACCGCTCGACTCAGAAACCTGCCGCACGGCCACCAGAACGACGAATGAATCTTGTGGGTCGGGACGCGAAGTACTCAGTTCCAAACTCATCGCCGTAAAGCTGCCGTTGAGGTTTTGCTTCCCAGAAGCGGCCCTTTGCCACTGAGTGCAGACGTCCCAATCCAGACCTTCGTATTTTTAGGGGTTACAGCAGAGTTAGCCTCATAACAGACTATCGATTGATACGCGCACGACTTTGGTACTCAAATTTGCTTCGCCATGACTTGCATGATTTCTAAAGCCAAGCCGGGTGTACCAAGTTGCACAGGGTTGAAGTCCGAGGAAAAAAATGGAACGAACTGCGGATGGTCACGTAAATCAGCTCTGACAATGGATTTGAAACCCATCGACCACGAGGCAAATTCCCTCGTGAAAATTTCTGACCGTGACAGCACCAGAATGCTGTGGTGACGCGAGTCATGTTCCAAGCGCCCCGTGAGTTCATCAATCGATTTTTCCGGTCCCTCTACCACCTGCATGAAAGAACCTTCTACATAAAGTAGCAACCCGGTGACGTCATTTTGTTCGTTGTGTTGGACACAAGAATCAAGAATCTTGTTTAACTCATCAGTATTCAATTCGTGAGTTGCTGTGCTGACGTAAATTAGCTGAATGAGTTTCGTATCCATGTCGACGTAAATTAGCAAATCCTAAACCTGCGAAGTATGACACATTGTTGATGGGGCGAACGCGCCCTCTCTACAACGGCTATTGGCAGGCTTGAGAAATTGAAGCTGCAAATTTGCTCGCTGAATACCGGCCGCCCGGCGCCCTCCGGCATGGGCGATTCAATTGTAACAGCCAACAGCCGCTTATGGCCGGGAAGAGCCTATGGAGTTCCGTCTCCAAACCTGCCAGCCATAAAACGTGACGGCAGCTATCGGGCAGAGGGAGGAATACGTGCTGCCGGCCAAAAGCGGAAACTCGACATCTCAGGGTGACCGATACTTGAACGACCGTTGGTCCCAGAAAGTGGTCGGTCGAGTTCCTCCAGATTGGCGAAATGCCAAACCTTGAGCATCCGGCCCGAGTTATCCCAATCCGTCCGGTCATGCTGATCAGGTGCTGAAGCTGGTCAATGGCTGCTTACCTCTTTGGCATGGGTCGGAAGTGCAGATCTTGAGGGCTCTATCAAGCCTGAAGTTCAGCCAGTGAAGACAGAAGTACCCCGTCATTGAGTAACTGCTCGTTCAAATAACAGGCAGTTGCAACTGCTTCGGGACCGTCGCCATGCACGCAAATGCTGCCAATGCTGCACGGCAGGCGTTTGCCATTGACGCTGATGATGGCTTGCTCGTCCAGCATGCGTCGTACATGAGCGTAGCTGGCCTCTTTCCCGTGAATCATCGCGTCCGGGCGGCTGCGAGGCACCAGTTGGCCGTCATCAAGATAAGCGCGGTCGGCGAAGACCTCCTCAACGACAGCCAGGCCGGCGGCACGCCCGGTGGCACATAACTCGGAAAGAGCCGGAGCCAGGAGAATCATCGTCTTGTCGTAAGCGGCAACGGCGCGTACAACGATATCCGCCAGCGCCCGGTCGGCGCAGGCGGCGTTGTTGAGCGCTCCATGTGGCTTCACGTGGCTGACGCGCAATCCTTCGACCTTCGCCATGCCATCCAGCGCGGCGATCTGGTAAAGAATGGCCGCTTCGAGCTCGTCGGGCGCCATCGCCATGCGGCGGCGCCCAAAGCCCTGCAGGTCCGGGTAGGAGGGGTGCGCGCCGACGCTAACACCATGCTCGCGTGCGAGCCGCAGGGTCTGCCGCATCACCAGCGGATCGCCGCCATGAAAGCCGCATGCAAGATTCGCGGATCCCACGACGCGCAGCATTTCAGCATCGTTGCCCATCTGCCAGGCACCGAAACTTTCACCGAGGTCGGCGTTGAGGTTGATTTTTATAGACATCGTTTTCTCTCGCTTCTCCGAATTTTTACAGCACGGCCACGAGTTCGTCGCCACGAATCGCACCGCTGATCAGGTTGCCTTCGTACAGCGCCGTCTCGTCCACCACGCCAGGCGGGCAGAATTTGCCAATGGTCTCACACCAGCGTGCCACCTGGCTGGCCTGGGCGTGCAGGGCATCGGCTGCCTCCGCATGGTGGACGGCGACGAATCTGACTTCGTCGCCCGGCCGCAGATGCGCCAGGCGCGGCAAGTCGGCGCGGATCACCGTGGCGATCTTGGGATATCCCCCTGAGGTCTGGCAATCGGCGAGCAGCACGATCGGTTGGCCATTCGCCGGCACCTGGATCGAGCCGGGAGCGACGCCGTCAGAAATGACCTCGGCGCCCAGTTCGTTGTGCGTCAGCTTTTCGCCTTCCAAACGGATGCCCATTCGGTCTGCGTCGCGCGTCACTGCGTAGGGTCGGCTGAAGAAGGTAGCCAGCGACTCCGGCGTGAAATGGTCGTCCTGCGGCCCGGGGATGACGCGGATCGGACCCTCGCTGGCGAGCCAGGGCAGCGTTCCGCAGCTTTCCAGCCAAGGGTTGCCGCTCAGCGGCGCGCATTCGATGCGTTGGCCGGCTACCAGAGGCTTGCCGTTCACGCCCCCGATTCCGGCACGGGCGTAGGCCGACCGACTTCCGAGTTGCAAGGGCACCTGGAAGCCGCCAGAGATGGCGACATAACCGACACCGCGCGCCACGCCGCCGATGCGCACGACATCGCCGGGGAACAGGGTCGCCGTCTGCCAGGGTTCGACCTTGAGCACGCGTCCTTTGGCAGACACCACTTGGGCAGTCAATTCGCCAGCCAGCGCGATACGTACGGTGCCGGAGAGCGCCTTCAGCGAGGGGCCGGCCAGGCAGACTTCAAGCACCGCAGCATCACGATCATTGCCGACGAGCGCATTGGCAGCGGTCATCAGGTTGTGATCGAGCGCGCCGGAGAGCGGCACGCCGATATTTCGGTAGCCGGGGCGGCCTCGGTCCTGGATGCTGACCGCGAGGCCACCATCGACGATTTCGACGATCGCGCCCATCAGCGGCCCCCTTCACGCATCAGCTGCGTGAGGTCGAATTTGCCAGCCGCGCATGCGCGGTCGATTTCTGCGTAGGTCGCGTCATCGATGGCTTCCCAGACCACCTCGTCACCCGGTGCCAACAAAGCTGGCCGGCGGCTGTTGGCGGCATCGAAGAGGCGTACCGGCGTGCGGCCAAGCAGGCGCCAGCCGCCCGGGCTTTCCCATGGGTAGGCGGCGCACATGCGCCCGGCAATGGCGATTGACCGAGCCGGGACCACCTTGCGCGGCGTGGCGAGGCGGGGGATCTCGAGCGCTTCCGGCATACCGCCCAGATAGGGGAATCCAGGCAGGAAGCCGAGCATGTAGACAGAAAACACCGTGCCGGTCATCAAGCCGACAACCTCATCCGGCGTAATGCCCGTGGCCGCCCCGACGTCCGCCAGGTCGGGCGCATGGGCGCCTTCGAAACAGACCGGGATATGCCATCGGCAGCCGGCGGCGGAGAGGATCCCGCTCTTGCCGGCCACATCGTGCAGAAGTTGACGCAGCGCCATGGCGTCGGTCTGCAACGGATCGAAATGCACGGTGACCGAGCGGAAGGTTGGCACCCATTCGATGACCCCATGCAGGCGCCCGTCGCCAGACAAGGTGTCGAGTAGGCTGCAGAAACCGAGTACGCGGCCATGGATGTCCGGATCGATCTCGGAACCGAACTCGACCGTCCAGGCCGTATCGCCGACCGGAAGCAGACGCAGCGGCAGAAGCGGAGGGAGCGGAAACAGGGAACTCATGGTGCTTACCTCCTCAAGGATAGAGGCCACGCAGCTTGCGTGCTGTCAGCACGCGCTCGCAACCAAGCACGAAGGCGGCAGTGCGCAGCAGGATGCCCTTGTTATGCGCGGCATCCCACACGGCGGCGAAGGCGTCACGCATGATCCGGTCCAGACGCTGGTTGATCTCGTCCTCGGACCAGAAAAAGGCACTGATGTCCTGCACCCACTCGAAATAGCTGACTGTCACCCCGCCGGCATTGGCGAGCACGTCGGGTACAACCAACACGTTCTTTTCCTGGAGGATCAGATCGGCGGCGGGCGTGGTGGGGCCATTGGCGCCCTCGGCGACGATGCGGGCGCGGATGGCGGGCGCATTGCGTTCGGTGATTTGGTTTTCCAGCGCGGCGGCCACCAGGATGTCGACATCGCTTGCCCAGAAGTGTGCGGCATCAATCTCCTCCGCGCCCGGGGCGCCGGCGAGCGTGCCGGTTTCCTGGCGGTGCTGGCGTATCTTGCGCACGTCGAGGCCATGCGTGTTGTAGATGCTAGCGGTTTCATCCTGGATGGCGACGACATGAGCACCGGCATCGGCGAACAGCCGCGCCGCCGCCTCACCGACGTTGCCAAAGCCCTGGACCGCGACACGGGCGCCGGCAATGCTTAGGCCGATGCGCCGTGCCGCCTCCACCGTGCAGATGAAGACACCGCGGCCGGTGGCATCGTGTCGTCCGAGGCTGCCGCCGAGCGCGATCGGCTTGCCGGTGACGACGCCGGTGGTCGTCTTCCCTTGGTTCATCGAGAAGGTGTCCATGAACCAGGCCATGACCTGCTCATTGGTGTTGATATCCGGCGCCGGAATGTCCTTGTCCGGCCCGATCAGGATGTTGATTTCGCTGGCGTAACGGCGGGTCAGCCGCTCCAGTTCAGGGAGGGAGAGTTTTTTCGGGTCCACCCGGATTCCGCCCTTGGCGCCACCGTAAGGCACGTTGACCACGGCGTTCTTGATGGTCATCCAGGCGGACAGCGCCATGACTTCGGTCAGCGTGACCTCCGGATGAAAACGGATGCCCCCTTTGCCGGGTCCGCGCGACAGGTTGTGCTGGACACGGTAGCCTTCGTAATGAGCGATCACTCCGTTATCGAGGCGAATGGGTACATCGACGATCAGCGAGCGTTTCGGCCGGATCAGGGTTTCAACCCAGGACTGGAGGGCGTGATCAAGGTGCGGGGTGACGCGTTCGATCTGCACCAGATAGGTCTCCCATGGACCGAGCGAATCCCGTGAAAGATAGGATGGGATACTGGAAGCGTTTTCCATATTTTTCCTCGCGACCAGCTACCGGACGCACCCTAAGGTGCGCCGGAACAGCAGTCCGATGTTTTAGTGGAGCCTTAGGCGGCTTGCTGGACTAGATCGCGTCCCTGCGTTTCCGGCAGGGGCAGGCAGACCAGGATGACCAGCAAATAGCCCCCGGCGGCGAGTAGGCCGATCACTTCCCCAAGCGGCATCGAGGTGCTCAGGTAGCCCACCAGTGCGGGGGACATGGCGCCAGCGGCGCGTCCGAAGTTGTAGCAGAAGCCTTGGCCTGAGCCGCGCAACTCGTTGGGATAGAGCTCTGCGAGGTAGGCACCCATTCCGGAGAAAATGCCGGACAGGAAGAAGCCCAGCGGGAAACCGAGGAAGAGCATCATCGCGTCGGTGATCGGAATGTGGGTGTAGCTATAGACCAGCGTTCCGCCGCAGGCCGCGAAGAGCATGAAACAGTGCCGGCGACCGAGGCGGTCCGACAGGTAGGCACTGGTCAGGTAGCCGACGAAGGAACCGAAGATGAGGACCAGCAGGTAGCCGCTTGTGCTTAGCACCGACAGCTTGCGCTCGACCTTGAGGAAGGTGGGCAGCCAAGTGGTGGCAGCGTAATACGCGCCCATCATCCCGGTGGACAGGAGACTGGCGAGCACCGTCGTCTTCAGATACTTGGGGGTGAAGATTTCCCAGAAATTGCCGCCACCCTTCGCCTTCTTCTTTGCCTGGGTGACACGGAAAACTTCCGGATCGCTGATGTTGCGACGAATGTAAAAGATAAGGAAAGCCGGCAGAATGCCCATCCAGAAAAGCACGCGCCATGCCTGCTCGGCCGGTAGCACGGCGTAGACACCCCAGAAAGCAATGGCTGCGACACCCCAGCCCACCGCCCAACTGCTTTGGACGAGCCCGACGGCCTTGCCGCGGTGCTTGGCTTGGATCATCTCGGCGATCAGCACGGCACCGACCGACCATTCGCCACCGAAGCCGAAGCCTTGCATGGCACGCGTAAAGAACAACTGCTCGAAAGAGTTGGTGAAGCCGGAAAGAAACGTGAAGAAGGTGAACCACATCACGGTCCATTGCAGCACGCGGACGCGTCCATACTTGTCAGCAAGGATGCCTGCGGCCCAGCCGCCGATCGCCGAGGTGATGAGGGCGCCAGTGGCGATGTAGCCGGCTTCGACCTTGCTCATCGACCACGCCGCCATCAGCGTCGGGATGAGGAAGGTATAGATCATGTAATCGAAAGCATCGACGCCATAGCCGGCAAAAGCCGCTACCAGCGTCTTCCTTTCATTGGTATTCGTTTCTTTAATCCACACGGTTTGTCTCCTTGGTGGGAAGTAAGGCCGCCGACGCCGGTCTTTGCCGGATTTGGCAGGCCAAAAAGTTGGTTGATAGGTTAAAAGGCCAGTTCGCTGTCCAGCAGATCGGTAACCAGCATCGCGCCTGGCGCATGGGTAATGCAGAAATCCGGTTTGGCCTCCATGACTACCGCCTGGGGCGTGACGCCGCACGCCCAGTAAACCGGCATCTCGCCAGGCAGGATGTCTACTGCGTCACCGAAGTCGGGTTTGGCGAGGTCAGCGATGCCGATCAGGGTCGGATCACCAAGGTGTAGCGGAGCACCGTGCACCGCCGGAACACGGGCGGTCACCTGGACGGCCCGGATGACGTTGGCCGGCGTCATCGGCCGCATCGAGACTACCGTCGGGCCGCTGAATGGGCCGGCGGGAACCGTAGGGATATTGGTACGGTACATCGCCACGTTTTTGCCCTGCTGGACGTGACGCAACGGAATGCCGGCATCCATCAGCGGTTGCTCGAAGGAGAAGGAACAGCCAATGACGAAGCTCACCAGATCGTCGCGCCACAAGCTGCGGATATCCGTCACTTCTTCAACCAGTTCGCCATGGCGCCAGACACGGTAAAGCGGGACGTCGGTGCGGATGTCCAGGTCCTCGCCCAAACGCGGCAACGACGGATCTCCGGGCTCTGAAACGGCAAGTAGCGGGCAGGGTTTGGGATTCCGCTGGCAGAAACGCAGGAAATCGTTGGCTAGCACCTCGGGGAGGATCACCAGATTGCCCTGAACGAAATGGGGCGCGGTGCCGCTGGTATGTCCGGACCAGCGGCCGGCGCGGATCGCCTGACGCGCTTCCAGCCCGGTCGCGGCGATGAGTTGTGTCGTTTCTTTGGATGAGCTGATCGGCATGGGTGTCTCCTGAAGTTTCCCGGCTTTTGCTGAATTTTTGCGGAGTATCAGTAGGCACGTACTTTTGACGCAAACGACAAATTTCGTGGGGACTCCATCGATTTTTTTGGAGTTGCTCAAATTTTCCACTCAGGTTTGACGTTAAGCTCTCCCCTAATTTGGATTCCGCTATTCAGGCCATCGTGCCGGAAGGAGAGGCTGTGAACCTGCGTTTTGTCGAAGCATTCGTTTGGGTAGCCCGCCTGCAGAGCATTTCGCGGACGGCGGAAAAGCTATTCCTGACACAGTCGGCGGTGTCCAGCCGCATCGCCTCGCTCGAAGAGGAACTTGGCGTGCCGCTGATTGACCGGCGGGACCGCGTTTTCCGGCTGACCAATGCAGGCAGCCGCTTTCTCGAATATGCCGAGCACTTCCTGACGCTGCAACTCGACCTCAAGCGGGAACTTGGGGCACCGGAGCACTTGCCGGTATCGTTGCGCATCGGGGGCGTCGAGAGCGTTTTGCACACGTGGCTAACGCCACTGCTGAAGTCTCTCAAGGCGCGCTATCCGACGATCGAATTCGATCTCAATGTCGAAATGACCCATGTACTCAACGAACAGATTCGACGCGGCGGGCTAGATCTTGTGTTCTCGGCGGCTCCGGCCGAAGGCACTGGCATCATTAACGAATCGCTGACACCGATGGAAATGATTCTGGTCGGGCCCGCCGAGATGTCGGGAATGACCGAACTCAGCATTGAATCCCTGAGCGGTATGGAACTGATGACCTTCCAGCGAGGTTCGCAGCCGCACCTCGCATTGCTGGAAGCCTTGCGCAATGTCGGCCTGCCCAACAAGCGGGTTCATAACATTTCGTCGATTTCCGCCTTGGTCAAGCTGGTCGAAAGTGGCTTCGGGCTGGCCACTTTGCCCCGGACAGCAGCAGAGACCTTGCGCAAGGGGCATGATATTGCGCTCTTGCAAAGCGAGTTGAAACTGATGCCATTACCGCTCTACGCCAATTATTGGAGCAACCTAGGCATACCAGCAGTGGAAAACGCGATCTCCAGCGCCCTGGAATTCTCAAAAAGTGAAACGTTAGGTGCGAATACACAAATTTATTAATATTCTGGGCAGTAACTGACTGACGGCTATGCTCAGTTATCTGCCATTGGAGTCATAGAGTAGCTAACGTCAGCTTCGGGTCGGGAGCACGTATTCGCTGGATGAAAAAGCTGCCGTTCGGCGCGATCAGTGACTGAAAGGCAGGTTACCGCCAGGTTGCTGCCCGTGTCAGCACATTCGGCCAACGGCCGTTATGGCCGAGAACCGGGAATTGACTGTCCGGCAGGTTTCGGAGTGGAACGGTCGCTTGAATGTCCACGGTTGCACGAAGCTGACCGACCGCTCCTGGCCGGACTCGGTCCTCCAACAACGCTTTAGAACGTATGCCAGTGCAATATTGCAGTGCACAACAAAAAACCACCACGAATTGCCCTTGGCCTATTCCTTGTTTGGCAAGCCTACCAGACACCCTGCCCGAAAATGAGCGATGATAGAAGCTTGGGGCTCCGCCCCATACCCCGCGCTCGCCGCGTGGCAGGGGGTGGGGTATAAAGACGAACCCCACCCCTTGCCACAGAGCATGGGGTCGCTACGGCCAGTAAAGGGGCTTTCGCGGCATAAACGGCCCCTCCCCGCCTAGCGGGTCCCCTCCATTTATTCCACGGTCCCCTTGACAGTCCTTCGCTCATTGCCGGATTTCGTTCAGCAAGGTGGGTAAGGTGATGTGACCTCGACCGATACCGCGTTAGGGCTGGCTGAGTCGGCAGGTATTGGGATGAGGCACGAGATGGCCTGTAAAATCCAGCCCTTCGATTATTTTGGCAGCGTAGCAGGGATAGACATTTATGCCTCTTATTACTTTGAGCAAACTAGAGTTGGCTTTTGGTCACTGGCCCCTGCTGGATGGTGCGTCCCTGGTTCTGGAAAAGGGGGAACGAATCGGGTTAATTGGCCGCAATGGCACGGGAAAATCTAGCATGTTGCGTATTGTAGCGGGCGAGATTCATGCCGATGCGGGAGATGTTTGGCGCCAGCCCGGTCTACGGCTGGCCTACGTGCCCCAGGAGCCCGTATTCAAGCCCGGCCACACGGTGTTCGAGGCAGTGGCCGAGGGCGTCGGCGATGCTCACCGATTGCTCGCCGAATACCACGCCGTGGCCCACCGTGTCGGTCACTCAGCCGAGGCGACCGATCTCGCACAACTGGATCGACTCAGCCACGAACTGGAAACCGCCGACGCCTGGCGTCTCAACAGCCGGGTGGAGGAGACCCTGGGCCGCCTCGATTTGCCCGCCGACGCACAGGTCGATGCCCTCTCCGGTGGTCAGAAGAAACGCGTAGCGCTGGCCCGGGCCTTGGTTGGCGAACCGGAACTCCTTCTGCTCGACGAGCCAACCAACCACCTCGATTTCGAGGCAATCTCCTGGCTAGAAGAACTGCTCGTCGCCTTCACCGGTGCACTCTTCTTCATCACCCATGACCGCCGCTTCCTCGACAACGTCGCCAACCGCATCATTGAGTTGGATCGCGGTCAGTTACGCGAGTACCAAGGCAATTTCAGCGCCTACCAGCAGAAGAAGGCGGAGCAGCTTGAGGTTGAGGCAATTCACAATCGCAAGTTCGACAAGTTTTGGAAACAGGAAGAAGTCTGGATCCGCAAGGGCATCGAGGCGCGCCGTACCCGCAACGAGGGGCGCGTGCGGCGTCTTGAGGATCTGCGGCGGCAACGCGCCGCGCGTCTGGAGCGCGTGGGCCAGGTAGGCTTTGCCCTCGATGCCGGTGAGCGTTCTGGCAAACTGGTTGCCGAGTTGGAAGGAGTGAGCCACGGTTTCGGCGGACGCAGCCTCATCAAGGACCTCTCGCTTACCGTCATGCGCGGCGACAAGCTTGGCCTTATCGGCCCGAACGGCTGCGGCAAGACCACGCTTATTCGCCTTATTCTCGGTGACCTCAAGGCCGACTCCGGCCGTATTCACCAGGGCACCCAACTGGAGGTGGCCTACTTCGACCAGTTTCGTAACCAGCTCGACGACGAGAAGAGCCTGATCGACACTATTTCACCGGGCTCAGATTACGTAGAAATTGCCGGTCACCGCCAACACATTATTAGCTATCTGGAGGGATTCCTGTTCCCGAGCGAGCGTGCGAGGGCTAAGGTTTCCGCCCTATCTGGAGGCGAGCGCAACCGTTTGCTCCTGGCCCGGCTTTTCGCACGTCCTGCGAATCTACTGGTGCTGGACGAACCCACCAACGACCTCGACATCGATACGCTCGAACTGTTGGAACAGTTGCTACAAGACTACACTGGCACGGTGATCCTCGTATCGCACGACCGCGCCTTTCTGGACAATGTGGCCACGCAGTCCTTGTGCTACGAGGGCGAAGGTCGATGGATCGGGATTGCCGGCGGTTATGCCGACTGGCAGGGGTATCGCGCCCGACAAGCCACGCCTGCAAAAGCTAAGGCCGAGAAACCAAAGGAAGCATCTGTGTCGGCCGCGAAAGCGGATAAGCCGAAGACCAAGCTCTCCTACAAGGAAGGCCGTGAACTTGAGGCGATCCCGGAGCGCATCGAAACCTTGGAGCTGGAGCAGGCCAGGCTAAACGAGCGCCTCGCCGACCCGGCCCTCTACCGCGAGACGCCGCAAATTGTGTCGGAGTTGAAGGCTCGGCTCGATGCAATTGATCTCGAACTTCTGGAATTGCTGGAGCGCTGGGAAGTGCTGGAGAGGCTGCGTTCTGCGTAAGACTGATCTGAGTCTGGCGAACTCAGAACAATAATTCAGGAGCGGACCCAATTCGGGGCTCTGCCCCAAACCCCGCACTCGCCGCGTGGCCGCTGCGTCGTCGTCGAGCGCTTTTGCGGCATAACCGGGCGCCCTCCCGCTCGCTGCGCGGGACCCTCCCATTTATTCCACGCCGCTTGACCCCGCCTCCGCTTCTTAGAAAGCAAACCCGGTCGTCCTCTCGGTTCGCCGAGCCACCGCCTCGACAAGCCTCCCCTGATCTTCGACATTGAGCAGGATCAACTCGCGGCCCCGTGTGATGCCCGTGTACAGCCATTCCCGGGTCACCAGCGCACCATCGTCTGCCATCAGAACAACCATGGCAGCGGCGCTTCCCTGAGCCTTGTGGCAGGTAATAGCGTAGGCCAGATCGACATCTGCCTCCGCTTCCTCCGGCAAGTCACGCGGGCTGTTTTCGCCGTCGAAGTGGATCTGGACCCGCTCGCCGGCGATGTCGATTACCGTTCCGAGCAGGCCATTGAAGAGACCATGCTTGTACCTGTTCTGCGTAATGATGATCGGGTCACCCACCGCCACGGTGGCCAGCGGCCCAAGGCGGCGGGTTGGCGTGGCATCATTCCGCCGCTTCATGGCCTCGCTGTGGTTCCATTCGTCAACGGTCTGCCGGCGAGCTGCAATCAGCATGAAGTCGTCCGTGCGCGCCAGCTTGGCCAGGCGTTGTGAGTCGATCAGGAATACCCCCTTGGCTTCCCCATTCCAGGCCGGCAGGACCGGGGCATGGCCGCTCCTGATCTGCCAGGCAACCAGAGGAATCGCGCTGTCTTCCGCCTGGCGCAGCACTTTGGTCAGCGTTGCAACACGCGAACCCTCTGCGACGAGGTCGTGGAATATCTTTCCAAATGCCACCGGGAACAACTGACCGTCGTCGCCGGCAAGCAGGATGCGTACGCCCTTCGGCAGGAGCTTAAGCAGCTGGTAGAAGGTGGGGGTATCCATCATGCCCGCCTCATCGATAACCAGCAGAGTTCTGCTGTTGAACTCCACTTCGGGTCGGCGCCCGTTCTGCGGGTTTTCCTCGTAGGCGGCCTGCTGCTCCAGCATGCCGATCAGCCGCGCCAGCGTATGCGCCAGACGAGGGGCGTCGTGGGTCGAAGCCCCGCGCGAAAGCTGCAGCGCCGCCTTGCCTGCCAAGGCGCCAAACACCACGTTGCCACGTTGCCGCTCCCAAATGTAGGCCAGCACCTTCATGACCGTGGTCTTGCCGACTCCGGCACCGCCTTGCAGCACCGCAAGCGGCAAGCAGATGAGCCGGCGCAACGCCCCGGCCTGCTCGTCGGTCAGGTGCAGTTCGCATGCCATCTCGGCATCGCGGATCAACTGGTCGAGCCGCTGTTCGTCAGGGATGGCCAGGCTGGCCGGGGTCGCCTCGATGATCCGGAGCATCCTTGCGACCTCGTCCTCAATCCAAGCCGCACCAGGCGCGCGGACAAGTTTGCCGCTGCGCCTGAGATTGCCGATCCCTTCGGCATGGCGAAGGGCCAAGTCGGCATCTACGCCGCGTTTGGCTAGTATCTCGCGCAAGGCTGGCTCGGTAACGGCGCTATCGCCATTGGCCAGCAATTCGCGCCAGACGCTTGCCAGCGCACCCATGAAGCGTGCGGGATGATTATCGAGATCGGCATCCGGGTGATCTTTGCGTAACAGCAGCCTGCCCACGCGATCCGCCACCTTCCAGGAGGTAAGATGCGCGGCAAGATAGGGGTTGCGCAGTAGGCGCTCGATGGCGTCGATGCCTGCGCAGAAGCGCCAGAGCTGGTTGGCGACACGTGGTTCGCGCAACCCGACCTTCTCCAGCATGACAAGGAAATCGGCCTCGGCGAGCTTGATCTGGTCGGCCGCCGATTTCTCGGCCATAGAGGAGAACAGTTGCGCGGCAATACGTGCTGCGAGCGCCGGCTTGCCCGGCTCCAGGACCTCGGCGACCTCGGCCATGCGCGCAGGGTCGTCCAAGACCTCGATGAGATCATGACCGTAGCGTCGCATCAAGCGTTCCGCCCTCTGCGGGCCAACGTTGGGGATACGCTGGAGGAAAGGCGCGAGCAGGTCTCCAAGTACCGCCCTGCGCTTCATCACCTTGGTTTCGACCTGGCGGTGGACACGACGAAACTTGTCGGTGAAGGTTGCCCATTGCCCCTTAATGGTGAAGGTATCACCCACAACGGGCATCTCACGCCGCCCGAGGTAACGCACCCGCACTTTTTCGCCGACCGGCGTTTCTCCGACAAAGATCGCACCGTATTCCAGCGTGGAGACCACGCGCGTGACCGTCACATCGGAGTCGAAGGCAAAGCCGCCTGTCATTGCACGGCTACCCAGATACCGTTTTCGACGGCTTGCAATCGAGCACGCAGCCGACCAACTTCGACCTTGGATGCCTCCAGTTCGGCCGAAAGTGTGCGGATGCGCTCCAGTAGCTCCTGCTGTGCAGCCACGGCTTCCACCGCCGTCTGGGATGACTCTTGAACGCTCTTCGCTTGCCGAATCAAGCGCTCCTTGATCGCCTTGTCCGCATCCGTCTGGTTGACCCGCGACCCAATGGTCAGCACCCCCTGCCCCTCGGCGATGCAGTTGATGAGGTCGGTCAGCTCCTTGCGCTCGTAAAGATATTTCTCCTGGGTTTGCTTGAGGCCAATCGCTTCGGCCAAGGCCCGCACATTGACCTTGCCGTCCAGCGTCACCGGTAGGGTCGGCGTGGCAGCATCACCTTGCGCGAGGAATTCGGCCTCTCTTTGGTCGAGATATTCCTCAAGGCGAGCCTTGATACCCGGTATCACAGAAGGGCGTGGCATCAGGATTTTCCTCCCTTGGGGAAAGGCTTCACGTTCGACGCACCGGCGAGGCGCAACTGTTCGAGCAGGGCGGTAATCTGCTGTTCAAGTTCCTGCACCCTGGCAAGTGCCTTGTCACGTTCTGCCTCGGCCGCCTGGGTTTCCAGCTCGGCCTTGCAGAGATTGTCTGCGATCAAATTGTAGCGCCCCTCCCAGTCCGCCGCCCGCTCCTTGTACTCGCGGCGCACACGTTTCGTCCCTATCGTCTCGGTTTTCCGAAGCTTTTCGAGCCATAGGTCGACTTCCTCGGCGAGTTCCTTCTGCTTCGGGGCGAACAACGTTGTCAGGCTGATGTCGGCACGGCGCGCAAACTCGTTCTTGCTCAGTCTGCCCTTGGCATGAGGGTAGATGCCATCGTTGTCTTGGATTTCGGCCATGATGGTTTCCATAGCCGTCCTGACCTTGCGTTCCACCTCGGCGGTTCGTGCCTCGCCACGCTTGCGTGCAGCCTCCACGTATCGGTTGGTCATACAAGCGCCTCCCGGAAGCTACGAATGTCGTGATGGTTGCTGTACTGGGCAGCGATGTCCCCGAAACGCTGCAGATCCCTGTCCAGGTCGGTAACTGTGCGGGACAGCAAGATCAGGTCGTTCTCTGCCAGAGCGCGCCGGCCATGGTCGATCAGCACCTCGATGACTTCGAGGACATCCCGCCGGGCGGTTTCGTCCTCCACACGGTTTTCACAGCTGGAATCGCAGGTGCAGGGGCCAGATTTGCGAGCGGCGGGTTTGAGGCAAATCACGCCGGGTGCCGTGATGCGCCAGTAGCGGCCATTGACGGTCATGACGCGCGCCAGTTCGTATGCGTCTTCGGCATCCCACTCCTTACCCTGGCGGTGCAACTCCTGCTCATACTCGGCGACCATCTTCGTGAGACGAGGCATGGCGCCACCGCCGTGGCCACCGTAGGGCGTGGATCCAGGATTGTGCAAGGAAGCATGGATGTCCTCGATGAGCCCCTTGGCCCGCATGATGCGTAGCTCGTTCTCCACCTTGAGAATTTCCGCCTGGATGGCCTTATCGGCCAGGATGTAATGTAGCGTCATCGCAATATCCTTATGGCCCAGTAGCTTTTTGAGGATGCGAGGAGAATCGACTGCGGCGATGGCTACGAGCCGGGCGGTAGTCTTGCGAAACCGATGTGCGTGAAGGTTAATGTCACCCGGCCTGTCCGTCAGGCCGACACGCCTGGCTAACTGCATAAGCGCCGCTGTTGAATCAACGAGAGGCTCGTCCACGCCGTTTCCGCTTCGCCCCAGTGATGCCCAGAGGTGCTCGCCCCAGATGACTGTGAAATCCCGTCTTTTCGTTTTCTTTGGCCAGACGGGAGCAATTCGCTCCCACGCTTCGACTAGGCGCCGCTGCTGGCCCAAGGCAAGCACTAGGGCCTCCGGCGCTGGCCAGTCGCGCTGTTCTCCGGCCAAGAGCGGGCTTAACTTGTAGGTTTTGCCTTTCACGTACTGCTTGCAGTTGCGGTCCCAAGAAATGCAGTCACGTTTTAGCGTTTGGACCTCGCTGTCTCGGCCGGCCATGGCCAGCAGGGCGATCCAGAGGTGTGCCGCCTGGAGGGTAACGGACAGATTATGCACATGCGCCAAGGTGCGAGGTGGCCATTCGTAGACATTGCAACTTTTCGCAAATCCGTAGGCATCGCCAATTTTTAGCGGGAAACACGGGGCCGCGAGCGTATCGCCGTTGCTGTCGCGCCATACGTTATGCTCGAAGTAATTGGCGAGGCGGATCATTGCTCCCGTCGTACTACCTACAACATTCCTCCCGGGTACTTGTTTTCCATGGCGAGCTCTGCCTGCCAAGAGTTCCGGGATGGCTTCGAGCAAGTGAATCAGGTTGGGGCCAAGTTCCTCCACGACCCAGAGGACCCGGGGCCCCATACTTTCGAGGTAATCGTCGGGGATTGGCTGGTACTCAGAGGAGTCTACGACGGGCGCGGGGGTCTCGCGCTCCCCCTTGGGGTTTGTGGTGCGGGTAATATCGTTCTTCGGTGGGACGTCATGCCAAAGCCCCATCTCCATCATCATCCGCATCCGGTCGAGTTCATTCCGGCGGCTTCTGACCTTTTGAAACTCGGTCACGTCCTCCGCAGTCAGGTGGCCGAGAAGTCCTGTGGCAGCAGGATTGGCCGCTGTGAGTTTGCGGAAGATAGCCCTAGCGAAAATAGGGGGAACTTCGGAGTACACCCTGTTCAACACAACCGTCGCGTCGAGCGGGCGGCCCTTGCCATGGCGCATCCCACAAGGCGCGAGCCTCAAAAGCAGCGCATAGCGAGTAAGCTGAAGGGTGCCCTCATCAAGGAGAATATCGAGTTCTGCCGATGGTTCGATGTCCTTTGGAATAAAGGCATTGATCCGGTCGCGTAGGCCGACACGCTTTTCGTAATCAGCCAGACGGCGACCTCCAATCATTGCCTCGGATGTTTCCCAAACACCGCAGACTTGGCCGTGTCCCAGGAGGGCTTGGCAGCGTGCGGCATCCTCGCGGGACAGGTGTTGCAGTGACTCTTCTGGAAACAGCAAGGATACTTGCATCCGTCCACTGTCAAATCCGGAAGCTGCTGGGGCTGGAGGCATGACTGGAAGGGTTTCTTCGCTCATACAATCCTTTTTTCTGCGTGTGGCCGTAGACCGGGCACGCGATGTTGTCCGCTTTCGATAGCTGTCGCCCAACGTGTGCGCGCCTTCTCTACCGCCTCTGGCGGGAACAGCCTTAAGACAAGGAGACCATTGGCCAACTCGTCAGCAGGCAGGCCTTGGAAGGCCGTGATCGGAACGGCAGACTGGTATGCGAGTAGTTCCTCGACACGCCGGGAGACGAAGTCCAGCGCCTCCGGGAGGATCACGGCGTTGGGCTTGCACAGCAGGCAGCGCTCACCTGGGCACACCGGCACGAGGGAGGTGCCATGAATCTCTGCTGGTGGGTGGCGAGGGTCCTTGCAGGCAATACCTGGCCATGCACGCGGCAGCAAGCGGTACTCAGCCAGACGCTGATCCATTTCTGGCGTTACAGTGCCGTAGCGGAGTTGGTGGGCGAGGATCGTCAGGTCAAGACGGCCATCGCCTAATTGGGCGAAGAGGAGATTGAGGAACATCAGGATCGCGGCATCGCGTTCCTCGTTCAGTATGTTCTGATTGAGATAGTCGTCAGTTGTCTTCAGCCAAGCGTGGTTGAGAGCCGCCATGACGTCAAGGATGTTGCCCCCACTGATCCGCCAAACGTAGAGGGCGAACATGTTACGGAAGTCCTTCGGCCTGACATGGGGAATCGCTACCTTCCCGCTCGCATCGCGGAGTTGGTTAAGGCGATTCAGGAAGACAGTGAGGTATGGCCGTTGCGTACCATCTATCTTGTAACCTGACTGCCCATGAGTCAGCCAATTGATCTCCCCGTAACAGTCCACGTAGAGCCAGACGTTGCGACAGCCTTCCTCAAGGACCTGAATAGCAATCAGTTGTTGCGTCAGAACTTCGGCACCAGCCCCTTCCTGCAGCATTCGCTCGTACGCGACACGCTCCGCTGCTAACTTATTCTGGAGTTGAGCGCGCAGAGGTGCATTGCGGTCCAGTAGCGTCTTGATAATGTAGCCGGGACCGTAGCGGGTTTTCCAGAGTCCATCTACAACTTGCTCCTTTCCACCGGCACGGGCCTTCGACCCGATCAGTAAGTAGCGAGCGGGGTCCCATTCGTTGTCGCGGAGGAAATCCGTTAGCGCGTCCAGGGAGAATAGCGTGGCCAGGTTCCATCCGGTATTCACCAGGCATTGGTGGAATGCCGCGTCAACTTCCCAGCGGCTCGGGAACTGTACAGCGCGCATCGTGACGAGGCTGAGCCCAGTCTTGGCAGTGAAGTATTTGTCGTCGAGCCCGTTCCGCAATTCGACAGGTGTGGGAAGTACCTTGCCAGTACGTCGCTGTGAGTCCTGTAACCAACGCCAATGCTTCAGGAAATCTTCCTCTTCGGTGGTTGTCGGGCAGAAACTGTCAGCCATGACTCGGTCCATGACCGTCCATTGCTTGAGGACGGCATACCACTCCTGCTTCAGGGCAATGCGCAGGTCGGCGCATTGATCCTCAGGCGGAAGACGTAATTGGTTGGCAGCAGTCTTCCGCACTATCCAGTTGTGGATCTGCCCCGCATTCATCGACCTAAGTGTCAGGTTGACCCAATGTGTAAATGTCGTTACTTTGTTTCCCTGGAGCGCACGCATCCCATGTATTTGCCCTGAGGCATACAGAAAATGTACCCGCGTGAGTTGACGTACATCCTCCACCCGATCCATTGGCTGTCCGGCCAGTGCAGCGTCCCTTTCGACGGCGTCGAGCACACGCCACCATTCGCGCAGGCTGACCAATGCCTCCTTAGCGGTACGGCTCGCCTTGCCTTGAAGGTTAATACATATGGCGGGAGCAAGCTGATGGATCAACTGTGGGCGACCCGAGAAAGCGCCATGCCAGGTTCCGCCTCCATTTCCACTTGGCTCATTCTGACCCAGCGCGAAAACGGCTAGATCAACGAAGGTATTTTCCTTCGGATGAAGCGTCCAGAATTTGAGCGGGTCTTGATGGTCAGGTAATTCAACCCCGGACGAGACAAGCGTTAGCCGACCGGGCTCCTCCATATGTTCGGCAAGATGGTCCTTATTGACGTCTCTCAGGCTCAATCCGATTCATCCTCATCATCAGCGATGCTCTGCAGATACTTGTCATGTACGTTGTGAGCAATTCCAAGTCGATCAAACACCCACTGAAGGTAGATCATTGAGGTTTCCCAGCTGACATGGCGCAGCTGCGACTTGATTTCTATCTGAATGACGGACATTACGCTGGCATGAACAGACTGTCGGACCGTATCCTCCAACCCCCTGCCGACACCAGCGAGCCAGGCTTCCCGCTGCTGTTCCATCCTCTTCCATAAGGTCTGGCACGCCCACCAGTGCCTTCCCTTATGGGGCGACCAGCCTTTCGGGCAGCCAGGGGTACGCCGCCACTCATCGTAGAACTGGCTTGTTGTGTACTTGCGGCCGGTCTTGGGGTTGAGAAAGATCTGGACAGCCTCGTCACGAATCTGCTGCTGCGCAGCGAGGGTTTTTCCCTTCTTGATCGCCTTGGCAAGTACCTTCGGGCGGATTTTTTCGCGGTACTCGTGCAGCTTCAGTGCGAGCGGCATTGGGATCCTGAAGGGCTTCTCTGGCCCGATCTTGTCGCCGTGGTCCTTTCCGTACTGGTGTCCCTTGGCACCGAACCGGACGTCAAGAAGCACCATTTGTTGTTCCAAAGGAACATCACGGCTGGCGACCCTCCACTCCGAAGGCTCCCAGGGAAGCGTGTCAACTCTGAGGCCGCATATCTCCGCCTCGCGCAGGGCCGTATCCAGCACCGTCTCGGCCATCAAGCCTACGGTCGAACCGATTTCTGGTTTGGAATAGGCTGAATGAAGCCATCTGCCGATGTCCTGCTCTGAAGGAAATGCGAGGCGAGTCTTCTTCACCTGCACCTTACCTTGGCGCGTCTCGTATTGGTCACGTTTTGGGGTAGCGCCGAAGCGCCCACCATTTGGAGGAAGCTTGCGGATTTCGGTAGGAATTACAAATGGCCCTCGCAACTTTTTGTCGGCGAGCCAAGTGCAGTATTGGGTCCCGACGCCAACCCTGGAGTTAATCGTAGACGCCTCCAAGCCCTTCCCAGTGGCAGACCAACTCCCCTTCAACATTTCGTGCTGGTAGCGTCCGAGGAGGTCCTGGACGTACTCGGCAGTCAAGAAGTCCACCCCTCGAATCTCCCCCCATTCCAAGCAATTGGCAAGTGCGAACGCAATAGTTCGAACTGACTGATCTGCAAGGGGACGGGCGCGGAGCACCTCACCATGATTAACCGGTTCCCATAGGCCGAGTGCGCGATCCTGAATGAAGCGAGATGCCAGTCGGTGGTAACGCAGACGAGAGTCAAGAATGCAGGGCAAGTGAGCCACCCGTGCAAACCCAGCCCTCACGAGAGAGTCTTCGTTCGGGTAGTACACCTGGTAGCTGTAGCGCCTTTCCTCAACATTCATCATATTAAAAATATCGTGCTGTAGAACTTATTATGGCCCGCAAAAAAAACGCTCGTCAAGCGAAATTAAATCTGCCGTAAAACCTCGAGGTAGCCGATGACGTGCTTGCGGGCACCGCCGATCTCGACGTAGTCCGAGCCCGGCGAAATCACGTCGGCCAGCGTCGAATCCGGGTTGAGCTGGGTGCGGAACTGGTCGAAGTAGGCAATCTCCATCTTCGTACCCTGACGCACGATGCCGGAATCCGGCTTCAGTTCGCCGAGGATCAGGCGCAACAGCGTGGTCTTGCCGGCACCGTTGGGGCCGATCAGGCCGATCTTGTCGCCGCGCTGGATGCGCGACGAAAAATCGCGCACGATCTGCCGCTCGCCGTAGGCCTTGCAGACGTGGTCGAGCTCGGCGACCAGTTTGCCGCTCTTGTCGCCGGCATCGAGCTGCAGATTGACCTTGCCCATCCGCTCCCGCCGTGCCTGGCGTTCGGCCCGCAGCTTGTCGAGGCGCTGGACGCGGAAGACGGCACGCGTTCGGCGCGCCTCGACGCCCTTGCGAATCCAGATTTCCTCTTCCTTGAGCAGCTTGTCGGCGCGGGCGTTTGCCTGCGACTCCTCGTGCAGCATGGCCTCCTTGCGCTCCTGGAACTTGCTGAAGCTGCCGGGGAAACTGGCCAGCTTGCCGCGGTCGAGCTCGACGATGCGAGTGCATACGCGGTCGAGAAAGGAACGGTCGTGGGTGATGAAAAGCAGGGTGACACCGCTCTCGATGAGCAGCGTTTCCAGCCATTCGATGGCGGCGATGTCGAGGTGGTTGGTCGGCTCGTCGAGGAGCAGAACCTCCGGCGCCACGGCCAGGGCCTGAGCCAAGGCCAGGCGCTTCTTCTGGCCGCCGGACAGGGCGCCGACACTGGCTTCGGGGTCGAGCCCGAAGCGGTCGATCACACGCTCGGCTTGCGCCTCATAGGCCCAGGCGCCGCGGGCTTCGAGTTCGTGCTGCAGGGTATCCATGCGGGCCAGCAGCGCATCGTGGTCGCCCGCCCCTTCGGCCAGCTGGTGCGAAATCTCGTGGTATTCGGCCAACCGGGCCGAAGTTTCGCCCATGCCGGAAACCACGGCCTGAAAGACGGTCATGGCCGGGTCGAAAGGCGGCTCCTGCGGCACGTAGCCGACGCGAATGCCCGGTTGCACCCAGACCTCGCCATCGTCGAGGCGCCCCTTGCCCGTGCCGGCCGCCATGGCGGCGAGCAGGGAGGATTTGCCGGTGCCGTTGCGGCCGATCAGGGCGACGCGCTCGCCAGGGTCGAGCTGGAAATCGGCGTGGTCGAGCAGGGGAACGTGGCCATAGGCCAGACAGGCGTCGTTGAGCTTGAGATAGGGCATGATCGGCAATAAAAACGGCGCCCCGCAGGGCGCCGCGTTGGGAAGACCGCGATTTTACCGCCTGGCAGGCAATCAGGTGGTGAAGCGCGCCAGTTGGGTACGCAATTCGGCCGCCAATTGCTGCAGGTTCTGCGCCCGCTCGCTGTTCCGTACGGCCCGGCTGCTGCTGCCTTCGGCCGCCTGGGCAATGTTCTCGACCAGGCGGGCGATCTCCTGGCTGGCGGCGCTTTGCTCGCGCGTGCTATCGGCAATGCCGTGCACCACCTCGACCGTCTGCTGCGCCCGCTGGTCGATGGTTTCCAGCGAATCGCCGGCCTGCCGCGCCATGCCTACGCTGCCGCTCATGTTGGTGCTGAGATCCTGCATGCGGCTGACCGCCCGGCCGGTTTCGTTGAGAATGGCCGAGACAGTGGTGGCGATTTCCTGCGTGGACAGGGATGTCCGTTCGGCCAGCTTGCGCACTTCGTCGGCAACGACCGCGAAGCCGCGCCCCTGCTCGCCAGCCCGGGCCGCCTCGATGGCGGCGTTGAGGGCGAGCAGGTTGGTCTGGTCGGCAATTTCGCGAATGACGCCGACGACGCTGGAAATCTGCTTCGAGCGCTCGCCCAGCGATTCGATCAGGGCAGCCGACTCGGTGATATCGCTGGCGACGCGCTCCAGCTCGCTCATGGCCCGATACACGACATCGCGCCCGGAGGTGGTCACCTGCTTGGCCTCTTCGGAAATCTGGGCGGCCTGGTTGGCGTTGTCCGCGACATGCGTGATGCTGACCGACAATTCCTCGACCGAGGCGGCAATGCCGGAGGCCGAGGCCGAGGCCTGGCCGGACGATTCGCGCGCCGCATTGGCTGCCTCCTGCAGCTCGTCGGCAGCCACGCCAACCTGCGTCGAGGTGGAAGACACGCCCTGCACCAGGCTGCGCATGCCCTCCACCATGTGGTTGAAGGCATTGCCGATGACGTGCACTTCGTTCCGGCTGCCGGCCTCGACACCGCGAATGACGGTACGCAGGTCGCCAGCGGCGATGCGCTCGACTTCAACCACCATTTGCCGGAGCGAGCGCAAGCGGGAACTGATCAACACATAGACGACGGTCGACAGCACCAGGGCCGCCACCACGCAGGCGATGATCAGCATGTTGCGCATGGCGCGGCTTTCTTCGAGATACTCGTCCAGCCAGCTACCGGTGGCAACCGTCCAGCCCCAGGCCGGCGAGGTGGCCGCGACGACGATTTTCTCGCGCACGGTGCCGGAAGCATCGGCGAAGGGGTAGCGGAATACGCCGTTCTTCTGCGTCAGCACCTGGCGGAGGATTTCCTTGGTCTGCGCCGGAACATCCAGTTCGCCTATCTGCTTTTCCTGGAATTTCGGGTGCATGACGAATTCGCCGATGCCCTTTTCGTCCGTCGGGCGGGCGATGTAGGCATAGCCGGTCTTGCCGGAAACGAGGGAGCCGAACTGCTGGCGGATGCGCTTGAGCTCGTTCTCCAGGGAGATGCGTACCGAAAAGGCCAGCCACGGCTTGCCGTCGCCTTCCTTCACGAACTTGACGGTACTGAAGTTGTACTTGCCGCCCCGAATCGCCAGCCCCTGGTAGTCCTGCCCGGCCAGCAGCGACTTGGCGACCGGGTCGCCGTCGGGCAAGGGAACACCGGTCATCGGCTTGCCATCCTTGTCCTTGAGCAAGGTGGCAAAACGATAGACCTTGCCATCGCGCACCATCAGCCAGGCGGGATCACTGCCGGTCAGGTCGCGGAAGGCCTTGAGCTGCCGGTCGTTGCCGTTGATGACCTCGTTACCCAGCTTGATGGTCGGCAGATCGACATCACCAGTCTTGGTCATGCCGGCGCCGGCCTCCAGCGAGCCGCCGATGAATTTGCGGAAAAATTGCGCCTCGTTCTCGCCGCGAATCTTGACGGCCTCGTATGTCGAATCGAGCATGCCGGCCATCAGCTTGGCCTCATGCTCCAGACCCTGCTCGCTGACCGCGATGGCAGCGCTATCGGCCCGCTGCTGCATGACCAGGATCAGCGCGGAAAAGACGACGACGAATGCTGAAATTGTCGCCACGATCAATTGCTGTGCAATCGGACGCCGCACGAAATTGGCAAACATAGCCGCTCCTCTCACTTTCGTTATAGTAGTTCGGAGAATCTATCACATCGCCCGAGTGCCCGGTACAATGCGCACCTTCGCCGCGCCTCCATAGTTAAATGGATATAACACGCCCCTCCTAAGGGCGAATTGGTGGTTCGATTCCACCTGGGGGCGCCACACCATGGCCCATTCCCCATGCGAAATACACGAAAATCCGCCCGCCACCCCGTCGACATCAGCGAAGAGGATGGTGTCCGTTACCTGCACTTCGGTTCGGACTGGGTTCAGGGAGCCATGCGCATTGCCCGCCCTTGGTCGCTGGAACTGGCCTACACCCGTGAAATGATGGCCGGGCTGTTGTTGCGACCGGCGGCCACCTGGCCGCGCTCGGCACTGCTGGTGGGCCTGGGGGCCGGATCGCTGGCCAAATACATCCACCGCTACCTGCCCGACTGCCGGACAACGGTTGTCGAGATCAATCCGCAAGTCGAATTCATCGCCCGGCAATTCTTCAAGCTGCCGGACGACCCGCAGCGCCTTGATGTGGTCATCGGTTGTGGTGCCGATTACATGCTGGGCGGTGGGCGCAGTTTCGACATGATCCTGGTCGATGGTTTCGACCCCGGCGGGCGCAGCGGCCCGCTCGACACCCTGCCGTTCTACCAGGCCTGCCGGGCACGCCTGAGCGACGAGGGTTTGCTGGGAGTCAATCTGCTCGGCCGCGACCGGACATTCGCCACCAGCGTCGAACGCCTGAAGCAGGCTTTCGATGGCCGGGTAGCCGTCCTGCCGTCTTGCGACAGCGGCAACACCATCGCCTTCGCGAGCGGCGGCCAGCCGGTCGATGTGTCACTGGACGACATGCGCGCCAGGGCGACGCAATTGAAGAAGGATACGCGCCTCGACCTGCTGCCGACCATTTCGCGCCTGCAACTCTCAAATCCCTTACCGGACGGGCGTCTGCGCATTTGATTTGTTCTTTTTCTTGATTTTGCAGATTACTGAACTAGAAAGAAAGTAAGCACTCCACCAAAAACAACGACAAGGCGGCTCATAAAAACCATAAGCAGGGGTTGTAACAGCCTGACTTCTTGTTCCTTGCCAAAGGAGGCGCCGATGTTGTCTATTCAGGACGTGCTGGATTATTGCGATCTCGATCGCGGTGAAATCGAGGCGATTGCCGAACATGAACATATTCCGATGACGCTGGCGGCGGAGATGAGCGAGGCTCTGCTCTGTTCGCCGGAAGGCGTGTGCAAGCTGCACGTGATGTTCCTGGAGAACATGCAGCACGCCTTCGATGCCGGCAATTTCGAACATGTCAATGAGTTGGCAAGCGCCTACCAGCATTTGCAGCGAACACACCCACTACCGAGCCTGCTCACCCATTGACTTCAAACAGTCGTACCGCGCTTGCCACAGCGGCAAGCGCTTGCGTGCGCCGGTCAGCGCCCTTGCCCGTAGCCGTTTTCCACGGCGTAGAGGGCAACCTGCACGCGGCTGCTCATGTTCAGTTTCTTGAAAATGTTCTGGACGTGAATCTTGACCGTGCTTTCGGCCAGGTCGAGCTTGCGGGCGATTTCCTTGTTGCTTTCGCCCTGCGCCAGCGACGCGAGGATGTCGCGTTCGCGCGGTGAAAAGCGGTCGCGTTCGACTGTCGTGCCTTCGGCCTTGGGCGGATTGCGTACGCCCTGGATGAGTTTGGCGGTCATCTGCTGCGAGACGACCGACTCGCCTTGCGCGGCCTTGCGGATGGCATCAATCAGCGTGTCGGTTTCGATATTCTTCAGCAGGTAGCCGCTGGCGCCGGCCCGCAGGGCGTCCATCAGATCCTGGGCATCTTCGGAAACGGTCAGCATCAGCACGTTGACGTCGGGCATCTCCTCGCTGATCACCTTGACCGCCTCCAGGCCGGAAATACCCGGCATGTGCAGGTCGAGCAGCGCGACATCGGGTTTCAGCGAACGGACGCGCTTGATGCCTTCCAGGCCGTCGCCAGCCTCGCCCACCACCTCGAAATCGTCGTTGCGCTGTAGCAAGGACTTGATCCCGCTACGGAACAAGGTGTGGTCATCGACCAGCAGGACGCGGATTTTTTCGCTCATATCAGACAGACTCCCTATTTTCTCTTGGCAGGTTCAGGGTCACGCAAGTGCCCTTTCCCGGTTCCGATGTTATCCGACATTCGCCCCCGATGCGGTGCGCTCGTTCGCGCATGATCTTCAGGCCGACGTGGCGATCCGACTGACAGTTCGGATTGTTGTGCGGATCGAAGCCGACGCCGTCGTCGGCCACCGTGATCCGGCTGTTCGTCATGTCCTGCTCGACAAGCACGCGGACATGGCTGGCCTTGGCGTGCTTGCGGATGTTGGATAGCGACTCCTGCACGATGTGCATGATCTGGATTTCGTCGGTCGGCGGCATGGGTACGACCGAGTTGCTGCGCTCGAAGGCGGTTTCGATGCCGGTCTGGCCTTCGAATTTCTCCAGCGCCGCGTTGATGGCCGAATCGAGGTCGGATTGATGCACGCGGGTACGGAAATGCACCAGCAGTTCGCGCACGTCGTCGTAGCTTTCCTGGACGCCCTCGCGCAACTGGCCGGCCGTCTGCATCGCCTCGTCCACCCGCCCCTTCTTGAGGGAGTCCTGCAGCAGTTGCACCTGGATGTTCAGGAAAGCCAGGCCCTGGGCAATGGAATCGTGCAATTCCTGCGCCAGCAGGTTGCGCTCCTCCGACACAGCCAGTTCCTTCTCGCGCGACTTCAGGCGCTGGTTCTCGATGGCCACGCCAAGGTGCTGGCCCAGTGTTTCCAGCAGTTGCATTTCCTGCTCGGACAGCGCCTGCGGCCGGCGGAAATAGATGTTGTACACGCCCAGCCGCTGCTTGTCGTACAGGATGCTGAACGCCGTTGCCGTCGCGAAGCCTTCGCGCACGCAGGTGCGCAGGCGCATGCCGGGCGGCGGATTGGCGGTATTGAAGGCAACCGGATGGGTGCTCTGGAAAACGTCGCCGCACAGGCAATCGCCACAGTTCAACTGCCCTTCGGCGGCAACGAACTCCTCGGACAAGCCGTCGTGCGTCATCAGGAAAAGCTTTTCGGATTGCGGCATGTACAGGCGCACGGCGCCGCCATCCGCCCCCAGCGCGCTCTTGATGTGATCGAGGAAGCCTTCGCACAGGGTCTCCAGCGGCGCCGGCTCGCTGAGGAAGGAGGTTACGTCGTAGAGGATGCCCAGTTCGCGGTTGCGCAGGGCCAGGCGGCGGGTTTCCGCCTCGACCCGGTCTTCGAGCGTGGCATAGACCGACTGCAGGTGCTCAGCCATCTGGTTGAAGCCGGAAGCCAGGCCGCCCAGTTCGTCGTCGCTGGCCACCGGCACGCGCACGGTCAGGTCGTTGCTGGTCATGCGCTGCATGCCGGCATGCAGGATGCCCACCGGCCGGATGACGAGACGGACGAGAAAGCTGATCAGCACGCCCGTGCCGACGATGGCGAGCAAAACGAGCGCAGCCTGTACCGTGCGCAGCAGATTGGTATCGTCGGCATAGCTGTGCTCCATGGCCAGCACCAGCTCGTTGATGCTGCTGACGAAATACGCCAGCTCGTCGTCGAAGCGATCGAGTTGCGCCTCGCGCCCGCCAGCGCCACCGGCCAGATAGCCGGCAACCAGCGGCCGCACGGTGTTCTGCCAGGACTGCTCGACGGTTTTCAGGCGCAGCATGACCTCGCCATTGCGCGGCGAGGAGAGCG
Organism: uncultured Dechloromonas sp.; assembly: GCA_964507585.1. Taxonomy (GTDB): domain Bacteria; phylum Pseudomonadota; class Gammaproteobacteria; order Burkholderiales; family Rhodocyclaceae; genus Azonexus. Next base: position 1,256 of record CAZDRS010000007.1, on the reverse strand, counting down.
GGCGCGCCGGATCGCCCAGCGCCAGGTCGCGCAGCACCTTGTCGAAGCGGTGCATTTCATCGTTCAGGGATTGCACGTGGGCCGCCTCCTGCCCGTGCGTCTCCAGGATGCGTGCCATCAGGTGGCCCATGCGGTAAGTGCGCATGCGCTGGCTGCCGGCATCATTGATGGCCGCCGCAACACCTTCCAGTTGCCACGAAATGACCAGCGTCATGCCGATTGCCGCCGTAGCGACGATGAAGAAAACAACCAGGATGCCGACAATCTTGCGCGACAGCTTGCCCGGGTTAGCCTGCATTAGAAACCTTTACTCGTTTAATTGGCGAAACATAGCGCCCGCGACGGGAAAAGCAAAGCACCTGCATCAAGAAAAAAGCCCGCCGGGGTGGCCGGCGGGCAAAAGTCGCCATGGAGAGCACATAGCGACGATGGAACAGGCAGATCGAATACCTCAGGCAGCCTCTTTTTCGACGTGTGCCTGCTTTTCGTAAAGAAATTCGAGCACCGCGGCGCGGTAGCCGATGTAGGCCGGATCGTGGGCCAGGGTCAGGCGGTCGCGCGGGCGCGGCAGGTCGACGTGCAGCACCTCGCCGATGGTCGCCGCCGGGCCGTTGGTCATCATCACGATCTTGTCGGAAAGCAGCACGGCCTCGTCGACATCGTGGGTGACCATGACCACCGTCGCCTTGGTCTTGTCGCAGATCTTCATCAGCTCATCCTGCAGCTTGGCGCGGGTCAGCGCATCGAGTGCCCCGAAGGGCTCATCCATCAGCAGCACCTTGGGCTCCATCGACAAGGCACGGGCGATGCCGACGCGCTGCTTCATGCCGCCGGAGATTTCGTGCGGATATTTATGGACGGCGTGCGCCAGGCCAACCAGCTCGATGGCCGCCTGCGTGCGCGCCCTGAGCTTCGGCTTGCCTTCCTTGCTGCCGAAGACGCGCTCGACGGCGAGGTAGATGTTCTCGAAGCAGGTCAGCCAGGGCAGCAGGCTGTGGTTCTGGAAGACCACGGCACGCTCCGGGCCGGGGCCGGCGATTTCCTTGCCATCGCAAAGCAGGCCGCCTGCGGTCGGCTTGGTGAGGCCGGCAATCAGGTTGAGCAGGGTCGATTTGCCGCAGCCGGAATGACCGATCAGCGCCACGAATTCACCCTGGGCGATGTTGAGGTCGATGTCGCGCAGGGCGACGAACTTGCCTTTCTTGGTGTCGAAGGTCTGGCCGACACGCTCGATACTGACGAACTTTTCCATGATG
>CAZDRS010000006.1:0-33847 GCA_964507585.1 uncultured Dechloromonas sp. | reverse complement strand
CCCGCGAGTTCATGTGGTCGGACAAGATCATCGCCGGCATGATCACCATCGGTCTGCTCGGCCTGTTCATCGACAGTGCCGTCAGCCGCCTGAACAACCACCTGCTGCGCTGGCACCGCGGCCTGGAGCACTAAGCATGAGCGACATCCTGATCAACAACGTGCAAAAGGTGTTCAAGACGCCGGGCGGCGAGGTCATTGCGCTGAAGGACATCAACCTGACCGTCAGGCAGGGCGAGTTCGTCTGCCTGCTCGGGCCGTCCGGATGCGGCAAGTCGACCCTGCTCAACGCGGTGGCCGGCTTCCAGCCGCCGTCGGCCGGCGAGATCGTCATCGAAGGCCGGAAAATCCTCGCCCCAGGGCCGGATCGCGGCATGGTCTTCCAGGAGTACGCGCTGTTTCCGTGGATGACCGTCGGGCAGAACATCGCCTTCGGCCTGGAAATCCAGAAGAAACCCAAGGCCGAGATCGAGCTGACAGTGAACCAGTTGCTCGACCTGCTGCATCTCAAGGATTTCCGCGACCGCTTCCCGAAAGACCTCTCCGGCGGCATGCGCCAGCGCGTCGCCATCGCCCGGGTGCTGGCCCTCGATTCGCCGATCATGCTGATGGACGAGCCGTTCGGCGCCCTCGATGCGCTGACCCGGCGCAACCTGCAGGACGAATTGCTGCGCATCTGGGAGAAGCTGGGCAAGACCATCCTGTTCGTCACGCATTCGATCGAGGAATCGATCTACCTGGCCGACCGCATCGTGGTGATGACCTATCGCCCCGGCACGGTCAAGCGCGACCAGGTTGTCGACATGCCGCGGCCGCGCGATCCGTCGTCGGCCGCCTTCAACGACCTGAAGCGCGAACTCGGCCGTCTGGTCATGGAGGAGCAGCAACGCCATGCCGATGCCGAGATGAAGCTGGCGGCGGTCGACTGAGAAACGCGGCGAGAATCGGTGAATATAGTCCAGTCAGACGCCGTTCCCGCGAAAGCGGGAACCCAGAGATGCCCCGCGTCCTGGATTCCCGCTTTCGCGGGAATGACATTTTTAACTGCCCGCAGTCTTAACTGAATGGTATCGGCGAGAATCGGTAGGATGTCGGGATGACTCCCAGCGAACCGCTCCACGCATTGGCCAGCCCATCCGGCCTCAGGCGCCGCCCTCTGCTCTTGCTCTGGGCGGCCTTGGGCGTTTGCCTGCTGCTCGGCTGGCTGAGCTACCGGGCCTTGTTCGCCATTCATCTCGACAGCGACCGGCACCAGGCCGCCCAGCGGCTGGATGCCTTCGCCCTGTCGCTCGACGCCACGCTGACCCGGCACGAATCGCTGCCCGGTCTGCTGGCGCTCGATCCGTCGCTGGCCGCCGTGCTGCGCGAGCCGGCCAATCCGCAGCGCATCGCCGCCGCCAACGCCTATCTCGAAGCGGCGCAGCAGGGGGCGGCGGTAGCCGTTACCTTCCTGATTGATGCGCAGGGCAAGACCGTGGCGGCCAGCAACTGGCGGCAGCCGCGCAGCTTCGTCGGCCATAACTATGCCTTCCGCCCCTATTTCCGCGATGCGCTGGAGAAGGGGCTGGGGCGCTTCTACGGAGTTGGCGTGACGACCGGCGAGCCGGGCTATTTCCTGGCGGCGCCGGTGCGCGAAGGGGGGCGGACGCTGGGCGTCATCGTCCTCAAGGTCGGGCTGGAGAGTATGGAACAGGCCATGGCCGGGGCCGGCGACACGCTGCTGCTGGCCGATGGCGACGGGGTGGTCTTCCTGTCGGCCAACCGGCAATGGCGCTATCGCGTGCTGGCCCTGCTCAACGATGCGGTGACCGAGCGCCTGCGCCAGACGCAGCAATACGGCGCCCAGCCGCTGCTGCCGCTGGCCAACCGGTCGCTGCCGCTCAACGCCTTGCAGCCGGTGCGCTTTGCGTTGCCCGGCGAGGCGCCGCGCGAGCGGCTCATCCATGCCCGGCCGGTGGGTACGCTGGGCTGGCAGGTGGTGCAGTTCGGCGACCCGGCCGAGGCGCGGGCCGCCGCATCGGGAGGCGGCGCGGCCGTGGCTTTTGCGGCGGCCTTCGTTATCGGGTTGGCGGCGCACTTTCGGCATCGGGCCCGCCGGCGCGAGGAGTTGCGCCGGGTTTACGCCGAGCTGGAAACCCGCATCGCCGAGCGGACGGCCGATCTGACCGAGCAGGTTGCCGCGCTGGAAAGCACCAAGGCCATCCTGCGCGAAACGCGCGATGCCGCCGTGCAGGCCGGCAAGCTGGCGACGCTGGGCCAGATGTCGGCCGGCATCAGTCACGAACTGAACCAGCCGCTCGCCGCGCTGCAAACCTTTGCCGACAACGCCCGGGCTTTTCTGGAGCGCGGCCGTTATGACGAGGTGCGCGACAACCTGCAGATGATCGGCGAACTGGTCGACCGTACCGGCCGCATTGTCCGCCAGCTCAAGAGCTTTGCCCGCAAGGAGGCGGCAACGCCGCAGCCGGTGGGCGTGGCGAGCGCCATCGAGCATGCGCTGCTCATCGTCGAACCGCGCCGGCGCGAAATCGGTGCGCAGATTGCCGTGGCAGCGGTGGATAGCGGCTTGCAGGCAATGGCCGAGGCCGGGCGCCTGGAGCAGATCCTGGTCAACCTGCTGCGCAACGGCCTGGATGCCATGGCCGGGCAGGCGGCGCCGGTGCTGGAGGTGGCGGCGGAGCGCGATGGCGGCAACGTTCGCATCGCGGTGCGCGATCACGGCCCCGGCTTGTCGGAGGATGCCCGCTCGCACCTGTTCGAAGCCTTTTTTACGACCAAGCCGGCCGGCGAGGGGCTTGGCCTCGGGCTGGCCATTTCGCTTACCATCGCCGAGAGTTATGGCGGCACCCTGGGTACTTGCAATGCGCCGGATGGCGGCGCCATGTTCGTGCTGACACTGCCTGCCGCAGGAGAAACCGATGCCCCACCTGACGCTTGAATACACCCGCAACCTGGGCGATTTCGACCCGGCCCGCGCCCTGGCGGCGCTCAATGACGTGATGTTCGATTCCGGCCTGTTCGGCGAGTCGGACATCAAGAGCCGGGCTGTCGGGCTCGACTGCTTCCAGGTCGGGGTGCGCGACACGCCGCGCGGTTTTGTCCATGTGCGCGTCGCCATGCTCTCCGGACGCGGCGATGCGGAACGCAAGGCGCTGGCCGACGGCTTGCTGGCAGCCTTGCAGTCGCTCTTGGGTGGGCAGACGGTGGGTGAAGTGCAACTCAGCGTCGAGACTGCCGAGCTGCATCGGCCGAGCTACGCCAAGGCTGTCGTACATGGCTGAGCCGGTCGTTTTCCTGGTCGAGGACGATGCGGCCGTGCGCAAGGGCTGCGAGCAGGCGCTGGCCCTGGCCGATATCCCGGTGCGCGGCTTTGCCGACGGTGAAAGCATGCTCGCCGCGCTGGCCGGCGGCCATCCGGCGCTGGTGGTCAGCGATGTCCGCCTGCCGGGCAAGGATGGCCTGGCGCTGTTGCGCGAGGTGCGCCAATTCGACCGCGACCTGCCGGTGTTGCTGATGACCGGCCACGGCGACGTGGCCATGGCCGTCGAGGCGATGCGCGAAGGGGCGCACGACTTCATCGAAAAGCCCTTTCCCTCCGAGCGCCTGATCGCCGCAGCGCGCAGCGCGCTGGAAAAGCGGGCGCTGATCGTCGAGAACCGCCAGCTCAAGGAGCGTATCGCCGGGCAGGGCGAGGGCGGTGTGGCGCGCATCATCGGCCAGACGCCGGCCCTGCAGCACCTGCGCCAACTGGTCGGCACACTGGCGCCGACCGGGGTCGATATCCTCATCAACGGTGAAACCGGTAGCGGCAAGGAAGTGATCGCCCGCGCCATCCACGAGGTGAGCGGCCGGCGCGGCCCCTTCGTGGCGATCAATTGCGGCGCGTTGCCGGAAACGGTATTCGAGAGCGAACTGTTCGGCCACGAGGCGGGCGCCTTCACCGGTGCCGGCAAGCGGCGTATCGGGCGGATCGAGCATGCCAGCAGCGGCACGCTGTTCCTCGACGAAATCGAATCGATGCCGCTCAACCTGCAGGTCAAGCTGCTGCGCGTTCTGCAGGAGCGCAGTGTCGAGCGGCTGGGCAGCAATGCGGCGATTCCGGTCGATTGCCGGGTGGTGGCGGCCAGCAAGGCCGACCTGAAGGCGCTGTCGGGCAGCGGCGAATTCCGTGCCGACCTCTATTACCGGCTCAACGTGGTCAGCCTCGACCTGCCGCCGCTACGCCAGCGCCGCGAGGATATTCCGCTGCTGATGGCGCATTTCCTGCACGAGGCGGCTGCGCGTTTCCAGCGTCCGGCTGCCACATGGACGCCGGCCGACCTGGCCCGCTGGTCGGCATATGCTTGGCCGGGCAATGTCCGCGAGTTGAAGAACGTTGCCGAGCGCTGGGCGCTGGGCATGCCCGATGGGCTGTCCGGCGGCGAGAGCGCTGCCGCCACCGCCTTGTCGCTGGCCGAACAGGTCGATGCCGCGGAACGCCAGATCATCGAGGCGGCGCTCCGCCAATGCGCCGGCAACGTGGCGCGGGTTGCCGAACTGCTGCAGACGCCGAAGAAAACCCTCTACGACAAGCTGACCCGCCACGGCATCGCGGCCGAGAGCTTCCGGTCGTGATCGATGCCGCCGTAAGCTGGCCGGAGCAGGTGTGCCAGTCCTTGCTGGCGCTCGCCGATCCACAGCGGGCGCCGGCCATGCGGGCCTACATGCGTGGCCAGTTTGCCTTTTTCGGCATCCCGACCCCGGCTCGCCGGCAGGCGGTGGCTGCCTTGATCCGGCCACGCCAGCCGGCCGGCGAACTGCTCGCCAATGCCAGGGCGCTGTGGGCCATGCCGGAACGGGAATGCCAGTACGTTGCCGTCGATCTGCTGGCCCGCCAGCATCGCACACTGGGCATGGACGACATGCCGGCCATCCTCGATCTGGTGCAGGACAAGTCGTGGTGGGACAGCGTCGACGGGCTGGCCGGCGTGGTCGGCGATGTCGTGCGTCTGGCGCATATCGCCGATGCGTCGGCGCAGCAGGTGATGGATGCGGCTTTGCGGCATGACAACCTGTGGGTGCGCCGCGTCGCCATGCTGCATCAGTTCGGCTGGCGCGGCGATACCGATCGCGAGCGGCTGTTCGGCTATGCGCTGGCGCTGGCCGGCGAAGCGGATTTCTTCATTCGCAAGGCCATCGGCTGGGCGCTGCGCGACTTTGCCCGCCACGACCCGCCAGCGGTTGTCGATTTTCTGAACGGTGCGGGGCGGGGGCTGTCTCTCCTTAGCCGGCGCGAAGCCGGCAAGCATCTGTCCGGTATCCAGTGAAGCAGGAGAAAACCATGTACGACCTCTATATCGGCAACAAGAACTACTCGTCGTGGTCATTGCGCGTCTGGCTGCTGATGAAGCATTTCGGCCTGCCCTTCACCGAGCACATGGTGTCGGTGGCCGGCCGCGACTACAACGCCGCGCTCAAGCCGCTGGCCGGCAATGCCCGCGTGCCTTGCCTGCACGACGACGGTTTCCAGGTCTGGGAGAGCATCGCCATCGCCGAATACCTGGCCGAGCGCCATCCACGGATGTGGCCGGCCGACGCCAAGGCGCGGGCGCGGGCACGCTGCATCTCGGCTGAAATGCATGCCGGTTTCGCCAAGCTGCGCACGGCGATGCCGATGAACCTGAAGCTCAAGCTGAAGGGCAAGCCGCCGACACCGGAAGTCCAGCGCGATATCGATCGGATCGTCGAAATCTGGGAAGAGGCGCGCACGCAATTCGCCGCCGGCGATGGCCCCTACCTGTTCGGCGATTTCTCGGTGGCCGATGCGATGTATGCCCCCATTGTCTGGCGCCTGCACATCTACAATGTACCGCTGCCGCCCGTGGCGGCGGCCTACAGCACGGCGATGCGGGCGCATCCGGCGATGGTCGAGTGGTACGCGGCCGGTATCCGCGAGAGCGAGGCGCACGCCCATTACGACCGGCTGGCCGATGAATACGGCGGGCCGCGCTAGGCGCCGTCCACCTATCCGTCGTTCCTGCCGGCGCGGGAATGACGAGTCAATCAGCGTATTCCTGGCCTCGCGGAGCCTGCGTGATCAGCTCGGCGAAGGCCTGTGCCAAGCGCGTCGGCTGCAACGGCAGCACCAGCGCGCTGTGGGCGACGGCCTCGGGATCGCTTAGCGGCCGGCAGACCATGCCGTCGAGTTGCTGCGTCGTCATCCGCTCCGGGATGACCGCGATGCCCAGGCCGGCGGCGACCAGGTTGAGCATCGACGTCTTGCGCGAAACGACGCGGGCGGTGCGCGGCACGAAGCCCCGGCGCAGGCAGAGGTCGGTGACCAGTCGGGCCAGGCCGCCGCGCTCGCGATGTACGGCGGAGACGAAGGCTTCCCGCTGCAGTTCGGCCATGGCGAGGCTTGGCCGGCCGGCCAGCGCGTGCCCGGCGGGCAGGGCAACCCACAGGCGTTCCGGCGGCAGGTCGATGAAGCGCACCCCCGCATCGCGCCGCAGCACCGGCAGGCGGATGATGCCGAGGTCGGCCTTGCCGCTCGCCACCTCGGTGACCTGCATTTCGGAAGCGATGCGGTCGAGGTCGATGCGCGCCTTGGGGCAGGCGTGCAGGAAACGCTCGATGACCGGCAGCAGGCTGCTCGCTGGAATGGAGCTGGAATGCAGCAGGCGCAACACGCCCGCTTCGCCGCTGGCCAGCTGCCCGCCTTCCTCGGCCGCGGCGGCCAGCAGGTGCTCGATGGCGACGACCCGCTGACGATAGACGGCGCCGGCCGGTGTCAGGCTGACGCCCCGCGGCTGGCGCTCGAACAGGGCGAAGCCGAGTTCTTCCTCCAGTTGGGCGACCTGCCGGCTGAGTGCCGGCTGGGCGACGAACAGCGCGGCAGCGGCAGGGGTGAAGCCGCCGAGGTCGGCGACGGTCAGGAAATAGCGGATCTGCTTCAGGCTTGGCATGCTGTTTCGGCATGGATAAGGAAATAAATCGGTATTTGTTTTATACCGTATCGCCTCGGAAAATGAAATCGTCCAATACCCAGAGGCCATGAGCATGTCCGATTTCACCTTCCTCCTCGATCTGGCCCACCATCCCATCGCCCTTGCCTGGGCCTTGCTTGGGGTGGTCGTCGCCTATGCCGTGTTCACCCTGGTCGGCTTCGGCTCGGCGCTGACGGCCAGCGGCCCGCTGGCCATGCTGATGCCGGTCGGCAAGGTGATCCCCATGCTGGCCATGCTCGATTTCGCCGGCTCATCGCTGCGCGGCTGGCGGGCGCGCAAGGAAGTGGCCTGGGGCGCCTTCATGCAGCTTTTCCCCGGCATGCTGGCCGGGCAACTGCTTGGCGTGCTGGTTCTGGCCAAATTGCCGCCGGCGCTGATGGCCGTGGCGCTGGGCGGCTTCGTGGTTGTCCAGGGGCTCAAGGGGCTGCTCAAGCGTCGGGAGGCGCTGGGGTCGCCGCGCTTCGCCTTCGGTCACGGCCTGTTCGGCGGCGTGCTGGGTGGCCTGTTCGGCAGCGGCGGCTTCATCTACGCCGCCTATCTGGAACGTACTCTGGAAAGCCGCAGCGCCTTCCGGGCGACCCAGGCAGCGCTGATCGCCCTGTCGACCGCCTGGCGCATCGTGCTCTGCCTGTCGGTCGAGCTGCTCGACCTCCAACTCCTGGTCACGGCGCTGGCCTTCGTGCCGGCCATGGCGCTCGGCGTCTATGCCGGCCACCATATCGACCTGCGCATCAGCCGCGAGCAATTGTTCAAGCTGCTCAACGGCCTGCTGGTGGTCTGTGGCGCCAGCCTGGTGCTGCGTTATCTGGGGTGACTGCGAGCGCAGGCCGACTCCATCTGCTTGGCGGATGAATACGGGTGGCGCGATAGGTGCTCAGACAGGGTGTTGGCCGAAGTCGTTACCGGCGAGCATGCTCAATTCATGCCCATTTTCTGTCCAGCCAGCAGAGGCCAGGGCAAAAGCAAAAAGCCCATGTTTTTCATCACATGGGCTTTGTAAATCTTTGGCTTCGTAGTAATTGACCGAAGCTTTGCGGCTTTCGCCGTTTGGGTACTACGCAATCATCTCGAACTGCGGCGGACTTTCAACCATGTTGCCTCCAGTCGTGTTGTTTGGTTTCAGCTACAGGCTACTCCTCTGCACGAGAATGTCCAGTCTTGTGCCGCCGCGCCAACAGGTGTCAAATATACGGTTGGCTTGGGCAAGGCTGAGGCCTTCGTCAGCCCATTGCGTTGAACGGTAGGCAAGCGACGTTGCCGGTGACAATTCGTCATCGGTGCCGGGAATTAAAACGCTTCCCGGGCGTCGAATGGTTACAGTGACATCGCAACACGATGTCGTGTGCGCCGATGCGGCCAGAGCGTCCTCCAGACTTTGTGCCTGCTGGCGCACGGTAGCCTCGCGATGCGAGGTGATCGATGTGTTCTTCGAGGAGATCACCATGATCAAGATGACATCCCCCTTCCGCCTGTTCATGCGGCTCGCCCCACTGGCGCTGCTGTTCCTGGGTTCGGCCAACCTTTATGCCGAGCATCCGATAGAGGTCACGCTGACCGGTAGCACCGTGGTGCCGCCGGTGACGACGATCGCCACCGGAACCGGCCAATTTACGGTCACGCCAGACCACAAGGTGATCGGCAGTATCAAGGTGTACGAGATGACGCCGACGATGGTGCACATTCACGAAGCGCCTCCCGGCAAGAACGGGCCGCCGCTCATTACGCTGGGCAAAACCGCAAACGACAGCTATGCCGTTCCACCTGACGCCATACTGAGCGATGAGGCGTACGCCAGCTATCTGGCGGGCAACCTTTATGTCCATGTCCACAGCGCCAAGTACCCCGATGGTGAGTTGCGGGCGCAGATGCTGCCCAGGACGATGGTCATTCAGTCGAACCGTTCGGCTTACGCTTACTGATTTACCGCGCCAGGAAGCCGGCCGCAGCGCCAGCGTGGGGTGAAACCCGGCAGTTGCGAGTTTATGGCGCGACCAACCGTCCCGGGCCTTGGGCCAGGATGCGTTCCATGCCGGACATCACTGTCAGGTTGGCTTTTTCCATCTTGGTCAGGGCGGCCAGGGCGCCGGCCAAATCGCCGCTGCGGTAGCGCTCGACGGCCTGGCGGGCCTGGTCGTGCACCGCCTTGTGCGGCGCTTCCATTTCGCGGTAGCCGGGCAGGCGCGAAAACTCCGTCCGCCCCTCGCCCTCGTAATACCAGCGGCCGAGGCGGCATTGCGTCTCGTCCGGCAGTGCGTCCGGCTTGAGATCGGAAAGGCCGAGCAGCACCTTGTAGACCTCGAGCTTGAGCGTCAGCTCCTCGATATTGGCCAGTTCGGCATTGGCCAGCCGCGACGACGAAGCAATGCTGTCCTGCATGTGCTGGGAGAGGCCGAGCAGGCGCTGCATGCTGTGCATGGCCGATTCGCTTTCGGCGCTCTGGCTGGCGGCGCTACCGGCGCCGATGTCCATGATCGCCTTGGCCTGGCCGGTTTCCTGCTGGATGCCAGTAACCAGGCCGCCGATTTCGGTGGTCGCCTTGGCGGTGCGCTCGGCCAGTTTGCGCACTTCATCGGCGACCACGGCAAAACCGCGCCCGGCCTCGCCGGCCCGCGCCGCCTCGATGGCGGCATTGAGTGCCAGCAGGTTGGTCTGCTCGGCGATTTCCTTGATCAACTGGACGATGCCGCCGATTTCCCCGGCTCGCTGCGAGAGGTCTTCGACACTTTTGCCGGCGGCGCCGATGCGCTCGCACATGGCCTGCAGGTTGCCGGCGATTTTCTCGAAGGCGGCGCGGTTGGCATCGGATTCGGTCGCTGCCGTCAGTGCAGTGGCGGAATCCTCGTTCAACTGGCTGGACAGCCCGGAAAAGGAGAGGCGGATGCCGGCCAGCGATTCGCCGAAGCGCGGAATGTTGCCGAGCACGCCGTCGAGCAGCATCTGCCGTTGGCGGAGTTGCTGTTGCGTATCCTCCGATGCTGCCAGGCGGGCCCGGGTATCGTCCAGCTCTCCTTGCAGTGCGGCCATGCGTGCCTGCAAGGCGGCGTTGTCGGCCACGGCCTTGGCCAGTTCGCCTTTGGTTTTGCGTCCGAACATGGTGACCCTTTCCCGGGTTGGTTAATTGTTGAGTAATTTACTTGGGTATTTGCCAGGAGCCCATGATGGGAATCAAATTGCCTGGCGAAAAAAAGAAAACCGGCCCGCGGCCGGTTTTCTGGCCTGCGCAGAAAACTTACTTCAGCGACAGCACCCAGGCGGCCAGGCGCTTGGCTTCGTCATCGGTCACGTTGTTCGGCGGCATGGGGATCTCGCCCCAGGAGCCCTTGCCGCCGGCCTTGATCTTGGCGGCCAGCTTGGCCGGCGCGCTCTTGTCGTCCTTGTACTTGGCGGCGACATCCTTGTAGCCCGGGCCGACCAGCTTCTTGTCGACGGTATGGCAGGACAGGCAGTTCTTGGACTTGGCCAGCGGCAGTTCGTCGGCGGCGTGGGCTTGGCCGAAGGCGGCCAGGGCGGCGGCAATCAGGGCGGCGTTGAGGATTTTCATGGCTTACTCCGTTTCGTTGGTTGGTGGGGGAAAAAGGCCGAGTCGGGCTCGGGGTTTGCGGGGGCTGCCGTTGGCGGCAGCGGCCTACATCTTTTCGTCATGGTGGGCGCCGCCGCTCAGGTCGACCATGTCGAGGCTGACCTCGGCAAACGGCAAGACCTTGCCGCCGTACTGTTCGGCGAACTGGCGGGCGTCGGCCTCGCGGGCGAAGGAGGGGACGGTCGGCCCCATCGAGCCGCGGCGCGGGCTGCCGATGACGTAGAAGGCGGTTCGGGCATCGATCCACTGGCCTTCCGGGCGCTCCCAGTCGGCCTTGCCCATGTCCTGGGTGTAGATGGCGACGATACGTTTCTTCTGTTCCGGACGCAGGAAGATGGAGAACATTTCCCGGGTGTCGCAGAAGAAATCCGGCTCGCCCTGGTCGTAATGGATCTGCGCCTTGGGGCCGGGGAAATCGCGCAGGATCATGCCGTCCAGCGCGCAGGCGGTGTCGGCGGCGATTTCCTTGGGCAGGGCCGGCTTGGCCGCCTCGCCGCAGGCGGTGAGCAGCAGGGCGCCGAGCAGGAAGGGCAGCATGGGCGCCCAGCGGGAATGCAGTTTCGTCATTTGAATCTCCAGGCCGCCACCCCGAGTGGCGCAATGATCCAGAACACCATGGCGCCGCCGAGCAGCCAGGGATCGGCCAGGGTTTCGGGGAAGACCGTGGCCAGGCCGTAGAGGCGCTGGACGTCCTCGAAGCCGAAAATGTTGAGAATGCGGAAAATGTCCGCCGGGTTGAGCATCAGCAGCACCGGGAAGAAATTCAGGTTCAGCTTGCCCTCGCTGATCACCAGCAGGCCGAGCAGCAGCAGGTCGTAGACCAGCACGTAGAAGAACCACAGCGCGATGGCGATGCCGCTCGCCCGCATGCGATCCTCGGCCAGCACCGAGACCATGACCGCCAGGCTGAGGAAGCACAGGCTGAGCAGGAAGGCACTGAGCACGAAGCCGCCGTAGTGGAACAGCGCGGCGTTGCCCAACTGGTAGAACAGCAGCACGCCGGCCAGCCCGAAGCCGGCGACGGTGGCGACGCCGAGCGCTCCGGCCAGGCCGGCGAACTTGCCGAGCAGCACCTCGAAGCGGGTGATCGGCATCGACAGCAGCAGGTCGAGCGAGCCGCGCTCGCGTTCGGCGACGATGGCGTCGTAGCCGAGGATCAGCGCGATCAGCGGCACCAGGTAGATGACCAGGCTGACCAGGCTGGCGATGGTGACGTCGATGCTGCGCCAGCCGACCGCGCCCTGCTGGGCGGCACCGAAATAGGCGATGACCAGCGCGAAAAGGGTGAATACGCCGGCCACGGCGAGCACCCAGCGGTTGCGCAGGCGGTCGCGGAATTCCTTGCCGGCGATGACGCCGATCTGGCCGAATTCGATAGAGGGCATCAGCTTGCCTCCGCGTAACCCAGGAAAACGTCTTCCAGGGAAGGTTCATGGACGTCGATATCGTCGATCGCCGGGGCGGCGGCGGTCAGGGCGGACAGCACGGCCATTTTTTGTTGCCGCGGGCAGGCGAAGCGGGCGCTGCCGGCGCTGACGTCGACATCGACGATGCCGACCCCGGCCAGCGTTTGCCGCAGGAGCGCTTCGTCGCCGGGAAGGAAGCCGACGCGCAGGCTGAGCGGCAGATCCTGGCCCTGGCGCAGCGCCTGGACGGTGCCCAGCGCCTGGATGCGGCCGTCGCGCATCAGCGCCAGGCGATCGACGCGCTGCTGGATCTCGGCCAGGATGTGCGAGGTCAGCACGATGGTGACGCCGCCCTGGCGCAGTTCGGCCAGGATCCGGTAGAACTCGAGGATGCCCTGCGGGTCGAGGCCGTTGGTCGGCTCGTCGAGAAAGAGCAGGCGCGGCGCGCCGAGCAGGGCCTGGGCGAAGCCGAGGCGCTGGCGCATGCCTTTCGAGTAGTTGCGGACGCGCTGGCCGGCGGCAGCGGCGAGGCCGACCCGGTCGAGCAGGGCCGGGCAGGTGCTGCGGTCAACGCCTTTCAGCCGGGCGAAGAAGTGCAGCGTTTCCAGGCCGCTCAGGTTGTCGTAGAGGGCCAGGCTTTCCGGCAGGTAGCCGATGCCCCGGCGCACCTCGCGGAAGGCGGCGCCGCGCACCGCCTGGCCGCCGATGCGGATGTCGCCGGCGCTGGCCGGCAACAGGCCGAGCATCATCTTGAACAGCGTCGTCTTGCCGGCGCCGTTGTGGCCGATCAGGCCGAACAGTTCGCCGGCGCCGACGGTCAGGTCGACGCCATTGACGGCGTTGACCGCGCCGTAGCGCTTGTGCACGCCGCGAATTTCAATGAGCTTGTCGGTCAATCCACTGGCTCCAGTCAGGGTTCAAGGGTTGCATGCGTGGCTGCCGGTCGACGATGCTCGGGCTGCGCAGCAGCGGGAACTGGCGGGCGACCAGGCGCAGGCTGTGCACCGCCGGGCTGTTGAGCAGCAGCTTGACCAGCGGGTATTTCCAGGTCAGCCGGTCGACCAGGTCGTTGGCCTCGTAGGGCACGTCGCCGATGCCGTCGCCATTGGCGTCCCAGCCGGCGTAGTTGCTCCAGTAATTGCCTTTCTTCTGGCCCCACGGCTCGTCGTGGGTGGCAACGTAGCGCACCTGCTCGCGGTTCTGGATGAAGTCGTTGCCGTCCACGTCGTTGTGGATCGAGCCAGCCCAGACGTGGGCGCCGACGCGGTTGCCGATCACCCGGTTGCCCTTCAGCACGTTGTATTCGGCGTCGTAGATGAAGAAACCGCGGCCGTTGCCGGCCACCACGTTGTTCTCGATCACCGAATCCTGGATGGTGCGCAGCATGATGCCGTGGTCGATGTTGCCCCAGGCCCGGTTGTTGCGCACCGTCTGGCGGCGCACTTCCATCAGCGCCAGGCCGCCGCGGTTGAGGTAGCTCTCGTTGTCTTCCCACAGGTTGTCGTTGGAATTCATGTAATGGCTGCCGTAGCGCAGGTGGTGCATGCTGTTGCCGCGAAAAACCGCGTGGTGCGAGACATCGACGTAGATGCCGTCGCGCGCGAAGCTGATGTGGTTGCCGATGATCCGCGCCCCGGTCGTGCCGTAGAGCTGGATGCCGTTGCCGCGCCGGGCCGACGACAGGTCGCGCTTGCCGGTGATCAGGTTGTCGCTGACTTCAGGGTTCTGCAGCTTTTCGAGCCAGACGCCGAACAGGTTGTAGACCAGCACGTTATGGCGGATGGCGACCCGGTGCGCCCCGGGCTCGACGTAAATCCCGGCGTTCTGCGCGGTCAGGTCGGTGCCGCTGTCGCGGACGATGAAGCCTTCGATCGACACATCCGGCGATTTGACCCGGATCACGTCGCCGCGTTCGCCGCCGGACAGGGTCGGGCGGTCGATGCCGATCAGGCGTAGCGGCTTGTCGATGACCAGGTGTTCGTCGTAATGGCCGCGCTGCACGCGCACCGTGTCGCCCGGCTTGGCGGCCTGCACCGCGGCGGCGATCGAGGCGCCGGGCGCAACTTGCCACTCGGCGGCCGACAGCGGCAGGCCGACGAGCAGCAGGAGGGCAGCGGCGAACGGCTTCATCGCAGCGTTCAGCGCACGGCCTTGATCGGGATGTAGTAGCCGTCGTCGCCGATCGGCGTCAGCTCGATGCCCGCCTTGGTTCGCCGGCGACGCTCCTGCGCCAGCGGCGGGCAGGCGTGGGTGTCGTAGTAGAGGATCTGGCATTCGAGGCAGAGCAGGCATTCGCGCTGGTCGATGCGGCCGTCGTCGGCGATGGCCAGCGAACCGCAGCCCTTCTGGCAGGCATGGCAGGTCGTGCATTCGTCCTTGCGCTTCAGCTTGATGAAACGGAAGGTGGTCGGGATGGCCAGGCCGGCGCCGAGCGGGCACAGGTACTTGCAGAACGGCCGCTCGACGAACAGGCCGGCGACGAAGAGCAGCGCCCAGTAGGTCACGAAAGGCCAGGCCCGGTGCCAGACGCCGCCGACCAGGAAGGTCGACTTGAAGGGCTCGATCTCGGCCATCTTCTCGGCGGTGCCGATGTCGTAGAAGGACATCGCGATCAGTACCGCGAAAATGCCGTACTTGAGCCAGCGCAGCCGGTTGTGCCAGACCATCGGCAGGTGGAACTGGAAGCGCTTCAGGCCGAGCGCGCCGGCGATCTTGAACGACAGCTCGGACAGCGAGCCGTAGGGGCACAGCCAGCCGCAGAACAGGCCGCGGCCCCAGACGAACAGCACGGCGGCGATGAACCACCAGAAGATGAAGATCAGTGGGTCGGACAGGAACAGCTCCCAGCGCCACTGGTAGACCAGCGAGTGCAGCCAGGTCATCACGTGCGTGATGCTCGGCTGGGCCAGCCCGTAGAAGCCGACGAAGCCGATGGCAGCCGTCCAGGTGATGTACTTGGGAATGCTGACCCAGCGCTTGTCCTTGCGCGTCGCCCGGCGCACCAGCTTGTCGCGCAGGGCATAGAGGCCGGCGGTGGCGGCGAGCAGCAGAACGAACAGCGCGATTTCCAGCTTCTTGCCGCGCCAGACCTGCACCCAGGTCGGGTCGGGGCGCAGCACGGTCGGCCGGCCACCTTCGAGGTAGCGCTCGGGCAGCCAGTATTCGCGCTCGAAATTGGCGAAGGACTTGACGCGGGTTTCCTTGTCCACCTTGTTGGCCATGAACACCAGGCTCCACGGGTAGGCGGCGCTGAAACCGCCGCCGCGCACGATGAAGATGCCCGATTCCTTGTAGGCCGGCGCGCCGGCCGCGGCAACACCGTACAGGTTACGGTAGTCGGTGTCGCGGAAGGTGTGGCTGTCCAGCTCCTGGGCAACCTGGATGCGGTCGTAGATGCCGCCGCGCACGAAGCCTGAACCCTTGAACGAGGCGCTGCCGTTGGCGACGATGAAAATGGCGTGTTCGTCCGGCTTCAGTTCGCTCATCAGCTGCTTCCAGCCGGCTTCGCCGAGGATGCTGCGGCCGACGGCGGGCGCGTTGAGGTAGCCGAAATAGAGGTCGATATAGGGCTGGCCGCTGTCCGGGATGCCGAGTTCGTCCGGCTGCACGGTCAGGTGCTGGACGCTGCCCTCGTCGACCAGGGTTTTCCAGTCGAGGACGGCGGTTTGCGGCGTGAAGCGGGCGGCCGGCCTGGGCACCGCCTTGACGATGCCGACCTGCTTGGCGATGGCGTAGGCGCTGCGCATCACCACCTGGTTCTCGGCGATGACGGTGACCGTGGCGCCGCTGATGGCGTTGAGGCCGATGCGGTCGTCGCCGGCCGAGGATTTGCCGATTTCCACCTTGGCCCCGGCGAACTTGCCGATGTACTGGGCGATGAACTTGGTCAGCTCGGTTTCGGGGATGCCGACGAGCAGGATCGGTTCGCTGTGCTTCAGGATGCGCACGCCGGCGATGACGCCCTGCGGATACATGCCGATCAGCGTGACCACCGGCTTGCCGGAATAGGCCGGGATATCGACGATGTCGGTGGACAGGAAGACGTAGCCGACCAACTGGCGCTGGGCGCCGCTGCCGCGCCAGGCCTCGACATAGCTTGGCTGGCCCTTGCGCAGCGAGAAGCTTTCGGCGCCGGGCATCACCTCCCGGCAGGGGGCGTAGGCGCAGAGGTCGGGATCGGAGTGCAGCTGCGGCGGCAGCGGGGCATCGTAGGAACTGGCTTGGCCGAGAAGCGACCAGCACAATGTGAAAAACAGGAGCAGGCGACCTGCCAGGATGCGGGACAACATACGGAAACGGGGCAACGTCATGGTTCAGCGATAGGTGAGGGGAGCAGCAGGTGGGAGGGAATCCCGCCGCCCCCCTCGGGGGAGAGAACTACGGCCGGTCAGGCCTCGACGATCATGCGGCCGCGCATTTCCAGGTGCAGGGCATGACAGAAGTGCGTGCAGTAGTACCAGAACACGCCGGGCCGCTCGACCTTGAAGGTCACCGACTTGGTTTCCTGCGGGCCGACCACCATGCAGATGTCGTGGCCTTCGATGGCGAAGCCGTGGTGCAGGTCTTCCACCTTGTCGTGGTTGGTCAGGATGACGGTGACTTCATCGCCCTTCTTCAGCACGAACTGATCCGGCGTGAAGGTCGGCGCCACCGACATGATGCGCACCGTCACCTTGTTGCCGTTGCGCTTGACGCCGGTGTCGTCGAATCCCTTGACGTGGATCGGCGAGTCTTCGAGGGCATAGATCTGCTTGGTCTTGATGATGTCGCGGCGGACGACGATGGCGTCGTGCGGCTCGGGGTGGGCCGTGTGGTCGGCGAGCAGCACCATCTTGTCGCCGCTGATGTCGATCAGCTGCTCGGTTTCGACGTGCAGCGGGCCGACCGGCAGGAAGCGGTCCTTCGAGAACTTGTTGCCGGACATGAAGTACTTGCCGTCGGCTTCCTTGGTCTCGCCCATCGAGGCGTAGCTGTGGCCCGGCTGGTAATGGACGTCGATGCGGTCAAGCACGACCTTGACCTGCTTGTCGCCCTTGTACTGTGCGATGGCGGCGGCGACGTTCCACTTGACGATCTGGCTGTCGAGGAACAGCGAGGTGTAGGCATTGCCCTTGTTGTCGAAGCCGGTGTGCAAGGGGCCGAGGCCGATTTCCGGCTCGCCGACGACGCATTCCTGGGTGTCCTTCACTTCGCCGTCGAACCACTTGAGAACCAGCGCGTGTTCGATCACGGTGGCGGTCGGCGACAGCTTGCCGGCGCAGACGTAGTACTTGCCATCCGGCGAAATATTGACGCCGTGCGGGTTCTTGGGCACCGGCACGTAGCAGGTCAGGGCCGTCTTCGGGTCCTTGTTGGACTCGCGGGTGCCGTCGACCACCGGCACCTTGGAGTCGCCGATGGTGAAGCTCTTGCCGGCCTTGATGGCGGCTTCGATGCGCTCGATGTTGAAGAAGATGCAGGCATCCTTCTCGGCCGACATCATGTCGGCGAAGACCAGGCCGTTCTCGGTGTTGTAGCTGTTCAGCGCGGCCAGCTTGCCGTCGTAGGACGTGGCGCAGAGATCCATGTTGCCATCGACCTTGACCTGCCAGCGCACCTGCATGCTCTCGGCGTCGACGCAGGTCAGCAGGCAGCCGTAGCCGGCGCCGGTTTTCCAGTCCTTCGGCGTATTGGGCAGCGGCACGTGGAATTCGGCGCCGCAGAAGACGCGGGTGGTGTGGTTGATGCTCTGGTCAACCGGGTCGCGCTTGTCCGGGAAAATGCCGTGGAAGCCCTGGATGTTGGGGATCTCGGTGATCTTGTCGCATTCCATGTAGTCGCCACGGACGCGGGCCAGGCGGTTGTTGATCTTGTCATTGACCCAGAAATACTTGCCGTCGTAGGTGCCGTCGGTGTACGAGCCATGGACGTGGTGGGTGTCGCCGGTGCGGTACTTGATGCTGCCGTCGGCCTTGGTGCCCATGATCTTCTTGGACTCGTTGGTGATGCCCCAGCCCGACATCGGGTCGATGTTGAAGACCGGGATGCGCTTCAGGGTGCGGCCGGACGGCACGCCGATGATGCGCATTTCGCCCGAGTGGCCGCCGCTCGACATCAGGTAGTACTCGTCGAGCTGGCCCGGGGCGACTTCGACCTTGCTGTGGCTGGATGCGGCGGCCGTCTTGGCCGGCACCGGCGCAACGGCGGTCGAGGCCTGGTCGGCCTTGTTGCAGCCGGCCAGGCCGAGGCCGACACCGGCAATGCCGGCAGCGCCGGCGGTGTTCAGGAACTTGCGACGCCCATTGTCGAGCGGTTGCGCGGACTTGCTATCTTCGGCCATGCGGCCCTCCCTGGTGAAATCAACGGTAGGCGAATGATCCTTCCCGGGAGGTGGGGCTGTATGTCGGATATTCCTGACAGGCGATGGCCGTTTTGTTGATTTGATGCGAACTTTAGATATAGATCAAACGCCGCCCGTCACCGAAATGTGGTTCGGTTAAGCCTCATTCCCGCCGAGCCTGCTCGCCGGCAGGAAGGAGGAAATCCAGGGAGGCTGCGGCTGATTGGGGTTTTGTCTCGTCATTCCCGCGCAGGCGGGAATCCAGGAACCTTGTATTTGCTGGGTTCCCGCCTGCGCGGGAACGACACCCCTCGGGTGCTTTTCTACTAACTGATGAACGGTAGTGCACTCGTCACAGGGTCGTCAGCCCATGTTGCAGCGCGAACTTGACGAGGCCGGGCAGGTCGGCGATGCCGAGCTTCTGCATCATCCGGCTGCGGTAGGTATCCACCGTTTTCGGCGAGACGTGCAGCAGGCGTGCGATCTCGGTGCCGCTGCGGCCCTCGACCAGCATCTGCAGGATTTCACGCTCGCGCTGGCTCAGCGATTCGAGCGGGCTTTCCTCGGCCCGTTTGCGGACGTAGTCATCGACCACCGATTCGGTGATCTTCTGGCTCAGGTAGCGGCGGCCCGCGTAGACGGCGCGGACGGCATCGACCACCTCGTTGCCGGCCGACTCCTTGCGCAGGTAGCCCAGCGCGCCGGCTTGCAGGGCCCGGAAAACGTGCTCGACGGTGGAATGCATCGAGAGGATGACGATCCGGCTGTTTTCCCGCTTCTCCATGATGCAGGTCGTCGCGTCGGCGCCGTTGAGCAGCGGCATGGCGAGATCCATCAGCACGACGTCCGGCTTCAGGCGCAGGGTCGCCTCGACGGCTTCGCGGCCGTCGGCGACTTCGCCGATGACGCGAATGTCCGGCTGGTTTTCCAGCAGCAGGCGCAATCCGTCGCGGACGACCGCGTGGTCGTCGGCGATCAGTACGGTAATGGTCATGCAGTCTCCTGGTGGTGGTTGGGCAGGGTGACGACCAGGCGGGTTCCCCGCTCGTCGCCCGGCCCGATGTGCAGGGTGGCGCCGATGGTGCGGGCACGCTCGGCCATGATGGCCAGTCCCCAGCCGCTGCCGACCGCCGGTTGGCGCTGCGGTTCCGGCGCAATGCCGATGCCGTTGTCGGCGACCTGCAAGCTGATGCCTTCCCCGTTTCGGGCGAGCGTGACCGTCACCTCCGTGGCACGGGCGTGCTTGGCGACGTTGATCAGCGCTTCCTGAACGATGCGGAACAGCGTGGTTTCGACCTTGCCCGGCAAGCGGGGCAGATTCTCGCAGGGCGCGTAGCGGAAGGCGATGCCGGTGCGCCCGGAAAACTCCTCGCCATGCCAGCGCAGCGCCGTGTTCAGCCCGTACTGCTCAAGCAGCGCCGGATACAGTTCTTCCATCACGCTGCGCACCATCTCCGTCGTTTGCTCGACCAGGCCGAGGGCATCCTTGATCCGCGCCTGGGCGGCAGGTAGCGACTCCGGCGACAGCGGGCCGGAGAGCAGGGCAAGGTTGAGATTCAGGCTCATGTTCAGGGCCGACAGGTTCTGCCCGATGCGGTCATGCAACTCGGTAGCCAGCGCCTTGCGCTCCGAGTCCTGCACGGCGACCAGTTGCTTGCTCAAGGCTTCCAGGCGCGACGTGTAGTTGTGGATCATCACCTCGGCTTCTTTGCGCTCGGCGATTTCGACTTCCAGTTTCTGATTGGCCTTGCGCAAGGCTTCGGTGCGCTCCTCGACCTGTCTTTCCAGCGTCCGGCTGTTTTCGCGTTGCTCCGCCTCGAGTTTGCGCCGGAAGTATTCCAGGCCAACCACGACCCAGATCAGCATGGAAAAAATCAGGCGATTGGATTGGGCAACCCAGATAACGCCATCGATGGGATGAATCTGCAACTTGATGCCGGCCAGGACGGGGCCGAGAACGGCCATGATGACCAGCACCCGGGTTCGCGCCCCGATAGCGATGGCGAACAGCGCCAGCAGCAGGTACAGAAAAGGAATGGCCAGGCCCAGCGGCGTGTGCATGTCGAGGGCGAAGATCATGGCCATCGAGATGGCGATAACCGGGTTGATCAGATAGTCAATCTTGCGGCGCGGCATCGGTGTCGTATGAAACAAACCAGCATTGTTTCGGGGCGGTCAATTGGTTCGTGGCCTTCCCACCAGCATGTCGTCCGGCACTCAAAAGGCGGAGCGTCCATTGGCTTTGGAATGCCCAAGGGGATGGCATGGAATTACAACAATAGTTGAGTGTTTTGATGGGTTATATCGAGTATAGCAGCAAGCGTCGTCGCGATAATCGGCGCCGATTTGTGATCAGGATCAAATCGCCTCGCTATATCCCGAGTAATATTGTCAACTAATGTCCGGTCGGAAACAGTGCCGGAGTTATGGCGAGGTAGCGAAAATGAGCAGCAAGCCGGGATTTTTCAAATCCGCCGAAATGCTTAAGAAATTCCCCCTGAATCCAAAGCATCCGGAGCGCACCTGTTGGGGCTGTGATAAATACTGCTCCGTGGATTCTCTGCAATGCGGCAACGGCTCCGGCCGTACCCAGCACCCCGCCGAAATGCTCGGCGAGGATTGGTACCAGTGGGGTGATTGGGGCATCGTGGTCGACGATAAGCCGGCCGACAACACAGAGGTTTAACCGATAGCCAGCCCTTGGAGTTGCCTGCGCAAATGGCATGAACGCCTGGGCTGATCCGTGACTTCCGTCATGTGCCCGCGGGCGCGATGCGCCGCAGCGATGCCCTGGGCCAGCAACTGACCTGAAGGAAACTTAAGGCCTGAATCGGCTCGATTGGGTGCCGCCGACCGGGTTTTCCCGATACCTGGCAAAGGCTTCGCGGCCGACGTACGTGGCTTGCCCTTGGAGTTCGGCCTCAATGAGCAGCAGCCGATTGTATTTTGCAACACGGTCTGTTCGGCATAGCGATCCCGTCTTAATCTGCGTTGCCGGTGTGCAAACGGCGAGATCGGCAATCGTCGTATCCTCGCTTTCCCCGGAGCGATGGGATATCACCGAACTGTAGCCCGCCTGCTCGGCGACCGCGATGGCGGCCAAGGTCTCGCTCAATGTGCCGATCTGGTTCAACTTGATCAGGATCGAATTGGCGATGCCATCGGCGATACCGTCGCGGAGGATAGCCGTGTTGGTCACGAACAGGTCGTCACCGACCAGTTGCACACGTTTGCCCAGGCGGCCGGTCAGCAGCTTCCAGCCGGCCCAATCGTCTTCGGCCATGCCATCTTCGATGGTAATGATCGGGTATTGCTCGACCCAGTGGCACAGGTAATCGGCGAACTGGGCGGAATCGAAGCGCTTCCCTTCGGAGGCCAGTTCATACCGTCCATTTTTATAGAACTCCGAGCTTGCCAGATCGAGGCCCAGGCAGATGTCGCTTCCGGCCTTGTAGCCGGCCTGCTCGATGGCGGCCAGGATGACTTCAAGTGCCGCCTCGTTGGAGGCCAGGTCAGGCGCGAAGCCGCCCTCGTCACCAACCGTGGTGGACAAGCCTTGCTTTCGGAGCAGGCTTTTCAGGGCGTGAAAGACCTCCGCGCCCCAGCGCAGCGCCTCGGCAAAACTCGGTGCCCCGACCGGCAGAATCATGAATTCCTGCATGTCGACGTTATTGCTGGCGTGGGCGCCGCCGTTAATGATGTTCATCATCGGCACCGGCAGTCGGAGGGGCGAACCCGGCATGCGAAGGTGGCGATAAAGCGGTTCGCCGGCCGAGGCTGCCGCAGCCTTGGCCGAGGCCAACGAAACGGCGAGGATGGCATTTGCGCCAAGGCGGGATTTGCTTGGCGTACCGTCCAGATCGATCATGGTCTGATCGATGCCAGACTGATCGCCCGCATCCTTGCCAAGCAGTGCCTGACGCAATTCGCCATTGACGTTGGCCACGGCTTTCAGCACGCCCTTGCCCAGGTAGCGCCTGTGATCGCCATCCCGTAGTTCGAGCGCCTCCCGGGAACCGGTGGAGGCGCCCGAGGGCGAGACGGCGAAGCCACGAGCCCCGTCGTCGAGTAAAACTTCCGCCGCAACCGTCGGATTGCCGCGCGAATCGAGAATTTCGAAGCCGCGAACCTGTTGAATGTTTGCCATGATCGACCCCTGCTTCAGCTGAGTTCGGCAATGCGCAGCAAATTGGTCGTGCCGGCCGTTCCGAAAGGCATGCCCGCCGAAATCACGACGCTTTGGCCGCGCGAAGCAAAATGCTGCTTCCTGGCCGTTTCGCAGGCCAGGTCGGTCATTTCGGTGACGTCGACCACGTCATGGCACAGCACGGCGTGCAAGCCCCAGGCCAGAGAAAGGCGACGCGCTGTGGCCAGGCGTGGCGTCAGGGCGATGATCGGGGCCTTGGGCCGTTCACGTGCCATGCTCAGGGCGGAGGTGCCCGAACTGGTATAGGCCACCGTGACGGCAATGTCGAGCAGATTGGCGACATGGCGGACGGCCGAACCGATGGCATCGGCCTTGTTGGCCCGGGCCGGCGGTTGCGAGGCGTCGATGGTGACCCGGTAGTAGGGGTCGGACTCGGTTCTGGCGATGATGCTGTCCATCATCTTGACCGCCGCAGCCGGGTATTTGCCGGAGGCCGATTCGGCGGAAAGCATGACGGCATCGGCGCCATCGTAGATCGCCGTGGCCACGTCGGAGGCTTCGGCGCGGGTCGGTACCGGCGCGGCGACCATGGAATCGAGCATCTGCGTTGCCACGATGACCGGCTTGCCAGCGCTCCGGCAGGCCCGGATGATCCGCTTCTGGATCGCCGGCACTTGCTCCGGCGGCATTTCGACGCCCAGGTCGCCACGGGCGACCATGATGGCATCGCTGACATTGACGATGGCCTCGAGACGCTCGATGGCCGCCGGTTTCTCCAGCTTGGCGATGACACCGGCACGGCCATCGATGATTTTCCTGATTTCCAGGATGTCCTCGGCGCGCTGCACGAAGGAGAGCGCAACCCAGTCGATTCCCAGCGTCAAGCCAAAATCGAGGTCAGCGCGATCCTTGTCCGTCATGGCCGACATCGGAATCAGCGATCCGGGAACATTGACGCCCTTGCGGTCGGATAGCGTTCCGCCGGCAACGACCCTGGTTTCGGCGAAGTCGGGGCCGCATTTTTCGACGACAAGGCGTACCCGGCCATCGTCGATCAGGAGGCTGGACTGCACGCTCAGCGCCTTGAAAATCTCCGGGTGCGGCATCGGCGCCCGGGTCTGGTCGCCCGCCTTGTCGCAGTCCAGGTCGAGGCGGAACTTGTCGCCTTCGGCCAGGACGATCGGGCCATTGGCAAATTTGCCGAGGCGCAGCTTGGGGCCCTGGAGATCAAGGAGAACGCCGATCGGACGACCGGCCTCGCGCTCGACATCGCGGATATTGGCGAGGCTTCTTTTGTGATCCTCATGGCTGCCGTGGCTGAAATTCAGGCGAAAGACGTCGGCCCCGTTCATGTAAAGCCGCTGGATCGTCTCGCGATCGGAACTGGCCGGGCCGAGCGTGGCGACAATCTTGGCGTTGCGGTTGCGGTGCATGATCTGTGTCCTTTCAGGCGAACGGTTCAGGCCGTCTCGCCGGTAATGAGGATGGCGCGGAAATCATTGACGTTGGTCAGCGTCGGCCCCGTAATGACCGAATCGCCCAGGGCGCTGAAGAAGGAATGGGCATCGTTGTTGTCGAGGCTGTCCTTGGGGCGGATGCCCATGCCCCAGGCGCGCTGCAGCGAATGGGGGGCGAGATAGGCGCCGGCGATTTCCTCCTGGCCATCGACGCCGTCGGTATCGCCGGCCAGGGCATGGATGCCGGCCCGCCCTTCGAGGGCGACGCCGAGCGACAGCAGAAACTCGACATTGCGCCCGCCTCGCCCGTTGCCGCTGACGGTGACGGTGGTCTCCCCGCCCGAGAGCAGGATGCAGGGCGCCTTGAACGGCTGGCCGTGACGGGCAATCTGCAAGGCCATGCCGGCCATCACCTTGCCGACATCGGCGGCTTCGCCTTCGATGCTGTCGCCCAGGATGTGCGCCGGGTAGCCATGTGCGGCAGCGACCTTGGCGGCCGCTTCGAGCGCCATCTGGGGCGTGGCGATCATGTGGGTTTCGATCCGGGCCAGCACGGGGTCGTCCGGCTTGATGGATTCGCCGGCGCCGCTCTCGAGGATTTCCCGGACATGCGGGGGCAGGTCGATCCCGTAACGGCGGACGATGGCCAGCGCATCGGCGCAGGTGGTCGCATCGCCGACCGTGGGGCCGGAGGCGATGTCGCAGGGGTTGTCGCCGGGCACATCGGAAATCAGCAGCGTGACCACGCGGGCAGGATGGCAGGCCGCAGCCAGGCGGCCGCCCTTGATCGCCGACAGGTGACGGCGCACGCAATTCATTTCGCTGATGCTGGCCCCGGACTTGAGCAGGGCGCGGCTGACCGCCTGCTTGTCGGCAAGCGTGATGCCGGCGAGCGGCAAGGCGAGCAAGGCCGAACCGCCGCCCGAGATCAGGCAAAGCACGGTGTCGTCGGCACTCAGGTTGCCGACCAGATGGCGGATGCGGTCGGCGGCGGCCAGCCCGGCGGCATCGGGCACTGGGTGGGCGGCCTCGACAATTTCGATGCGTTTGCAGGGCACGCCATAGCCGTAGCGGGTGACGACCAGGCCGGAGAGTTCGCCGGGCCAGTTGTCCTCGACAGCCTGGGCCATTGCGGCGGAAGCCTTGCCGGCCCCGATGACGATCAGGCGGCCGTTCGGCACTTCGGGCAGGAATGGCGGAATGCAATGCGCCGACTGGGCCGCTTCGATGGCCGAATAGAACATCTGCTGCAGCAATTGGCGTGGCTGGATGGGGGTAGTCATTTCTGAATTCCTCGAAATGGGTGTGACTTCCTCGGGCAGGCGAGGCATAGGCCCCGCCTGCAATGCAGCAAGTTAGCGATTGACGATCTTGGCCGGGACGCGCAGAACCAGCATGGCGCCGAGGAACAGCACGCCGGACAGGATGTAGAGGGCGACCGTGGTGCCGCCCGTGGCATCCTTGATCCAGCCGACCAGGAAGGGGCTGATGAAGCCGGCGATCTGGCCCAGGGAGTTGATCAGGGCGAGGCCACCGGCGGCGGCAGCGCTACCCAGGAAGGCGGTCGGCAGCGGCCAGAACATCGGCAGGCCGGACAAGGCGCCCATGGTGGCCAGCGACAGGCCGAAGACAGCGAGGGCTGCATTGCCACCGGCCATGGTGGCGATCATCAGGCCGCACAGGCCCATCAGCAGCGGGCCGCTCAGGTGCCAGCGGCGTTCCTTGCGGGCATCGCCGGAGCGACCGATCCAGATCATGAAGATGCTGGCGCACAGGTAGGGAATGGCGCTGATCCAACCGACGGTCATCGGGCTCTGGAAACCGAGCGACTTGACGATGCTGGGCAGCCAGAAGTTGATGGCATAGACCCCCATCTGGATGCAGAAGTAGATCAGGCCGAGCAGCCAGACGTGCGGGTTGCGCAGCACGCTGGCGAAGGTGTCGACAGCCTGGCTGGTTTCGCGGCGGATCTTTTCGTCCTTGGCCAGTTCGGCGGTCAGCATCTCCTTTTCTTCGGCGCTCAGCCATTTGGCCTGGGCGATGCTGTCATTGAGCAACACGTAAACCAGGACGCCGAGCAGCACGGTCGGAATGCCTTGCAGAAGAAACATCCACTGCCAGCCGGCAAGACCGCCCTGGCCGGCGAAGGACTGCATCATCCAGCCGGAGAGCGGGCTGCCCAGCAGGCCGGAGATGGGGATGGCCGACATGAAGAGGCCCATGATCCGGCCGCGGCGCGAGGCCGGGAACCAGTTGGTGAAGTACAGCACGATGCCCGGGAAGAAGCCGGCCTCGAACACGCCGGTGATGAAGCGCAGCGTGTAGAACGCTTCGGGTGTCTTGACGAACATCAGCGAAGCCGAGGCGGCACCCCAGGCGATCATCAGGGTGCCGATGACCTTGCGAGCGCCGAGGCGGTGCAGCAGGAGGTTGCTCGGCACGCCGCTGAGGACGTAGCCCACGAAGAAAATCCCGGCGCCGAGGCCGTAGACCGTTTCGCTCCATTTCAGTGCGTCGAGCATCTGCAGCTTGGCGAAGCCGACATTGACCCGATCCAGGTAATTGAACAGGTAGCAAACGAAAATGAAGGGAATCAGGTGCAGGGTTACCTTGCGATACGCGCCGTCCAGTTCGGCGTCGTTCGCCGCCATGTTTGCGGGCAGCGTGGCACTTTGTGCATTGGCCATCTTTGTCTCCTAATAGTGAATTGATTTACCACCGCGATAACGCAGGCCAAATGGTATGGCTGCGGCAACGGACAAACACCGTGCGGATGCATGTAAAATCGTCGCCATTGAAGATATATTTTGTGCATTGTCACAAATAAGGGCGGCGGGCGTGGGCCCAAGGTTCAGCGAGGGAGAGCATGGCGACTATCGGATCGGAGCTGGCCAGGGAAATCGTTGAGCGGACGATGAAAATCATTCCGTTCAACGTGAACGTGATGGATGCGCGGGGCATCATCATCGGTAGCGGAACACCGGACCGGATTGGCTCCCTGCATCCCGGGGCGCAGTTGGCGTTGGCCAAGCAAGGTGCGGTCGAGATCGACAGCGTGGCGACGCCCAATCTGCCTGGCGCCAAGGCGGGCATCAATCTCCCGCTGTCCGTGCGCGGCACGATCTGTGGCGTGGTCGGGATTACCGGCAATCCCGACGAAGTCCGTCAGTTCGGAGAGCTGGTTCGCGTCACCGCCGAGATGATCCTCGAGCAGGCCCTGCTGATCGGCGAGCTGCAGCACGAAAAGCGTTATCGCGAAGAGTTCGTCTTTCAGCTGGCCAACAAGTCAGGCATCTCGGATGCCGGCATGAACCCCTGGGCAGCCAGGCTGAATGTGGATTTGCGAATACCCGGCGCCTTTTTTGTCCTGCAACTGGCGAAAGACAATCTTCGTCCGGAACTGGCCATGCTGGAATTGCAAGGCGTCCAGTCCGAACTCGCGGCGCACTGGCCAGACCTGCTGACAGCGGTGATCTCGCCGGGAGAGCTGGCGATGTTCGAAGCATTCGACGTATCGGACAGCCCGGGCCTTCGTGCCATTGCCGCCCGGAAACGCCTGGAGGAGTTGAACGGCGCGATACGGAAATCCCTGAAGCTGGAAGCCAGCCTGTCGATGGGCATCGCCCTGCCAGGATTGGAGGGGGCCGCAGCCTCCTACGAGTCGGCCAAGCAAACCGGACGGGTCGGCCGGCTGAGATCGCCCGAATCCCCGGTTTTTTCCTACTACGATCTCAGTTTGCCCGTCCTGCTGGCCGGCCTTGAATCAGGGTGGCAAGCCGAACAGCTACGGCAACCGCTGGCCCGGCTGGAGGCGTTTGACCAAAAAGGCCGGGTGCTTATGAAGACACTGGTGGCATGGTTCAGCCATGACAGTCATCCGACTTTGACCGCAAAGGCCATGCACATCCATCGCAATACGCTTGATTACCGCCTGCAGAAAATCAGTGAGCTGACGGGGTTGAACCTGTCCAGCACCGATGATCGGCTGCTTCTATATGTGGCGATGCAATTGAGAAACCCGGCCTAGAAAATGAGCAGGCAAGGCATGCTAAATGAGGTGCGGCGGCACATTTCGAACCCCCGGCCTTTCCTGCACAATATCGGCCATTGCCCCCAATTCGGAACCCAAGGATTGGTAAATAGCGTGATCGATGCGCCAGTGCCGCCATGCGGTATCGCTCCGGTGATCGAGTCGTTCTATTCGAAAGGCGAAGGAAAATCGAGCTTAGTTCTCTTCGTCGTCGGGTGATGCTTCTTCGAATGTGCACATGGTATTGCGCCCGGCTGATTTCGCTTTGTACATGGCGGAATCAGCTCTTTTCAAAATAGAGTCAACGGTATCTTCCTTGCCGAAAAAGAGAGTCAAACCGATACTGGGGGTACTGTTGTAAACAAAATCTCCCAAGGTATAGGGCTGGTTCAGGGCATCGAGAATTTTTTTTCCGACCAGTTGTGCCCCTCGCAAGGCAGCTTCACTTGAAGTGGAGATTTGTTCAAGCATGACGATAAATTCGTCACCACCGAGGCGAGCAACGGTATCCTGCTCCCGAACGCACTTCTGTAAACGATCTCCTACCGCAACAAGCAGCGAGTCCCCCATGGCATGCCCATGTTGATCGTTCAACTGCTTGAATCGATCCATATCCATGAACATGACGGCGCCGATCGATTTATTGCGTTGATTTTTCAGGATGGACTGATGGAGACGATCAGTCAGCAAGCGTCGATTGGGTAATCCCGTCAGGGTATCGTAAAAGGCCAGCCGACGAATTTCTGCTTCATTGCGCTTTCGCTCATCAATGTTTTTGATCGCCCCCAGCATGCGCTCGGCTTCTCCCTGGGCATTCCGCTTTACAACATCTCCACGATCCAGAACCCAGACATAGCTACCGTTCGAGTGTCGCATGCGATGCTCGCTGACATAGCTGTCGCCCGCGGTCAATGCCAGGTGCAACTTTTTCTGAACGCTCGCTAGGTCATCGGGGTGGATGAATTCGGAAAGAAAATCGACCGGATGATGCAAGTGACGTTCATCCAGCCCCAATATCCGGCACCACATCATGTTATGGGTGACCTCGCCTGATTTGATGTTCCAGTCCCAGACACCTTCGCCGGTAGCGTTCATAACCAGTCGCAAGCGTTCCTCGCTGGATTTGAGTGCTTCTTCCATCTGGGTCAGGCGCAGGATATTGCGAACCCGATGCTTCACCTGTTCGACCTTGATCGGTTTTGTAATGTAATCGGTAGCACCCAGTGCCAGGCCGCTGATTTCACTTTCCAGGTCGGAGACGGCCGTGACAAAAATAATCGGGATATCTGCCGAATCCGGATTGTTTTTGAAGCGACGGAATGTTTCGAAGCCATCTATTTCCGGCATCATCACGTCGAGCAGGATCAAATCAGGCCGAGAGGTTTCGGTTAGTCGAATCCCCTCCATTCCCGAAGAAGCCAATTGGAGATCGAACTCTGATTCAAGTGCCGATGCGAGAACAAAGAGATTCTCCGGCGTGTCATCAATGATCAGTAGCTTGGGGCGCGTTTTTGTTGCCATTTCATCCTCCCCAGCGTTTGGCCAGCTTTTTCAAGCGCAACAACGCATGATCGAAATCCATTTTCTTGAGCACATCTGCAATTTCATCAATCTCCATGCTGACGTTGCTTCCTGCAACAGCGGCCTGCAGTAATTTCAATTGACCGAAAGCGTCGAATTTGTGCGCAATCAACAAGGGGATCAATTTTTCGATGAGACTCATGGCGTAGGCGATATCCACTTTGTGGATCGGGCTACATACCCCTTGCGCTGAGAAATCCACACATCTGCTGACCAAATAAATCTTCAGCTTCTCCAAAAGCTCATCGAATACGATGGGCTTAGGCAGGAAATCGTCAATGCCAGCCTGTTTGCAAAGTTGCCGGTCTTCATCGAACGCATTGGCCGTGGTGGCCACGATCGGCACCTTGGATTTTGCTTGAGCCTTTTGCCAGGCACGGATTTGTTTCGTCGCTTCGATGCCATTGATCAGGGGCATCGAAATATCCATCAGAATCAGGTCGAAATGGGTTCCTGCAGTGACAGCCGCAATCGCCTTGGCGCCATCATCAACCAAGGTCACCGTGACTCCCAGTTTTCTTAGCAGGGAATCAAGGATCGCTCGATGCGTAGGATCGTCTTCGGCAACAAGTACATGCCCCTCCAGTTGAATGTGAGCATTGACCTCCTTGATGGTGAATCGGCCGCTATTTTCGGTAGCCGACTGAGCACTGGCTCGTTCAGCCTTGATCCTGAACCAAAACCTGGAGCCATGGCCAGGCTTGGTCTCTACCCCGGCCTCTCCTCCCATCAACTGGGCGAGTTTGCTGACGATGGACAGGCCAAGTCCTGTGCCGCCTCGTTGTCGGGTCGACGAGCCGTCAATTTGCGAGAACGGTAAAAAAAGCAGGGGCAATTTATCGGCATCAATACCCTGGCCCATATCGGAAACCGAGAACTCCAGGCAATTGCCTTTGGTGCCACCTGAAATCTCGTTAACAGCAACGCTGATTTCCCCTCGGTCGGAGAACTTGATGGCATTGCTGAGCAGGTTGGATAGCATCTGGCGCAGTCGTGGTGCATCGCCCTGATAATGTTCTCCAACCTGCAAGTCACTCTCCCAGCGGATGGCCAACTGCTTTTCGTGTGCGACAAGTGAAAACAGATGTACCGTTTCTCCCACCAGATTGACCGGCGAAAAGTTTGCCGAATTGAGTTCGAATTTTTCTGCCTCAATTTTGGAGAGATCCAGTATGTCGTTGAGCAAGGTCAGCAAAACCTGGCCGGAGCGCAGGATGGCACGAACATATTCCTGCTTGTCGGCCTCCGGGGTCGCAGGATTCAATAATATCTGTGCCATGCCCAGAATACAGTTCATCGGCGTTCTGATCTCATGGCTCATCGTCGCCAGAAACTGACTTTTTGCCCTGTTTGCCCGCTCCGCGGCTTCCTTGGCAAGATAAACTTCGGTCACATCAACGCGGAAGCCCACGATGTGGCCGTTGCTCAACTTCCGTTCTCTGATTCTGAGCCAGCGCCCATTATCGGTCTGTTGGATTATTTCTGTCTTACCGCTCAGGTGCTGCTCCAGGCGCTCCGCCACCCATGCCTCAACACGACCGACGGCCGCGGGATACTGGCCTCTTTCCGCACCGTAGCGAATGACTTCCTCGAAGGAGCGGCCAATTTCTATGGCTGGTGCCGATGTCTGGTAAAGCTTACGATATTCGTCATTGAAAAAAGCTAGCCGATCCTGCTCATCGTAGACGACGAAGGCCTCACCAATGGTTTCGATCGACGAGTGCAGCAAAGTTTCACGCTCCTGAAGCTTTGTCTGTAGTCGCTGCAGTTCTTGTTCGGCGAGTTTACGCTCGGTGGTGTCTTGGATCGTTTCGATGACGCCGATGATGTCGCCAGCCTCATTTTTCAGCGGTGCGGCGGTAAAAAAAAGCCAACGACCTTTCCCTGGCGAATTGGGAAAATAATCCTCAACTTCGAACGCCCCGGGAATGCAATTTGAGGCCCGACATTTCCCTTCGTAGAAGCGGGAGATGAGTGCTTCATCCGCACCATCGACGATGATATCGGCCAGCACCGGGCGAGGCGAATCATAAAATGCACGCCACTGATTTCGGGTACCCAGCATTTCTTCTGCAGATAAGCCAGTGACGGCTTCACACCCGCTATTCCAGTGCGTAATGACGTGCTGAGCATCAATAACGAAGGTGGGAACAGGACTATTGTCGAGCAGCTGCTCAGGCGATAACTGATCAATTGGCCTGGGTTGGGCCAACGTTGACACCTGAATGGCAGCCGTCGTTGGTGTAGGCGATGACAGTTCGTGCTCCTCTGAATGGCCCATGATACGGTTAGCGGCGCTCATCGATTGCATCAGAAACAGTCATTGAACAAACCTAACTCATGGAGAAGGTTCTTCTGTGAATGGTATGCGAATACCGAGCAGACTATCAGCATCGGGGAGGGTGACACGCCGCGCCCGCTTTCTGGCTGAGATCGAGACGATGACAGCGTGACCGGCGCTGATCGCAGCAAGACAACCTGGCGATCCGAGGCTCAGTCTGCATCGATCTGACCCAGGAAGAAGCGCCGGATGCCACGGTCATTGCAGAGCCTTGTTCGACCAAGAAGATGGTTTCTGACTTCGTCATTCTAATGTTTTCTGGCGTAATTTATTGATTTTTAATGAAAATAATAAGTTTCTGCAAGTTGGCTTGTTGGGCAATCAGCATGCTTGGTGTATGGTTATTGGCATATTTTATATAGATTATCTCGAAATTGCCAAATTTGTATTTGGGGATTTCAGTGCCATGTCATCAGGCCAGATGACTCCCCAAATAATCGTCAGAAAATGGAAATTATTAAAGGATCGACCGTCAAGCAGACCGAAGGGTGCGATCCCTAGATGCACGAGACCAAGAAGGGCAACACTTTGCACTTCGGCATAAAGGCGCACATCGGCGTCGATGCGCAGTCCCGCCTGGGACTACCTTGGTGAGCACGGCTGCGACGTCAATGGTGTCACCACGAGCCCATAGGCTGCAGCAGCGGATGTTAGGTGGCAGGTAGCAGAATCATTGTTGCCGGCGCTCGGCTTGGGACGACAAGCAGAATATCGTGCTGAGCCTGATTACCCTGCGCCCATAAAGCAGGCGGGTTCTGTGCGACCGTAATTAGGCCGCACTTTGCCCCGAGTTGACGATGGACAGTGCCACCGCCTCGGCGACCTTGATGCCGTCCACGCCGGCCGACAGGATGCCGCCGGCGTAACCGGCGCCTTCGCCGGCCGGATAGAGGCCGCGGGTGTTGATGCTCTGGTAGTCGGCGCCGCGCTTGATACGGATGGGTGAAGAGGTGCGCGTCTCGACGCCGGTGAGCACCGCGTCGGCCATGGCGAAACCCTTGATCTGGCGGTCGAAGGCGGGAATCGCCTCGCGCAGCGCTTCGGTGACGTAGGATGGCACGCAACTGCTCAGATCTGTCCAATGCACGCCCGGCTGGTAGGACGGCTCGACGCTGCCCTGCGCCTTGGATGGCCGGCCGGCCAGGAAATCGCCGATCTTCTGGGCCGGGGCGCTGTAGTCGCCGCCGCCGGCGACGAAAGCGGCCGATTCCCAGTGGCGCTGGAAATCCATGCCGATCAGCGGATTTTTCTTGAAGTCGCCGGGGAAGTCCTCGGGATCGATGTTCACCACCAGCGCCGAGTTGGCGTTTCGTTCGGCGCGCGAATACTGGCTCATGCCGTTGGTCACCACGCGGCCGGGTTCCGAGGTGGCGGCAACCACCTGGCCGCCCGGGCACATGCAGAAGCTGTAGGCGGCGCGGCCGTTCTTGCAGTGATGCACCAGCTTGTAGTCGGCAGCGCCGAGGATTTCGTTGCCGGCGTTGGGGCCGAAGCGGGCATGGTCGATCAGCGTCTGCGGGTGTTCGACGCGGAAGCCGATGGCGAAGGGCTTGGCTTCAATATAGACGCCGGCTTCGTGCAGCATCTGGAAGGTGTCGCGGGCGCTGTGGCCGACGGCCAGCACGACGTGGCGGCTCATCAGGCGCTCGCCGCCGGCCAGTTCGACGCCGACGACCTGGCCGTCCTCGCGCAGCAGCCTATCCACCTTGGCCTCGAAGCGGATTTCTCCGCCCAGTTCGACGATGTTGTGGCGGATGTTCTCGACCATCTTGACCAGCCGGAAGGTGCCGACGTGCGGCTTGCTGACGTAGATGATTTCTTCCGGTGCGCCGGCCTTGACGAACTCTTCCAGCACCTTGCGGCCGTAGAAGTTGGGATCCTTGATCTGGCTGTACAGCTTGCCGTCTGAGAAGGTGCCGGCGCCGCCTTCGCCGAACTGCACGTTCGACTCGGGGTTCAGCGTGTTCTTGCGCCACAGGCCCCAGGTGTCCTTGGTGCGCT
>CAZDRS010000005.1:0-34400 GCA_964507585.1 uncultured Dechloromonas sp. | reverse complement strand
TAGATCGACGACCGAGCATCAACACAATTATTCCCGCGAAACAGACCTTCATAGTCGCATGAGTTACCAGCTCCTCCGCCACTCATCGCGGCCAGGCCTCGCGTTAAGGGTGCGCATCCGGCCATCGTCACAACAAGAACTGACATCGAGGCAAACTTACGCCACCCCTGAGCTAAAATTACTACCGCTTTCTTCATACAGTCGATTCCAGGACATCCAATTATTCTTCGCGGGCCAGCGCCACATAGATCAAAGAAGTTGCTTCATACAGAGATGGCCTATTAGCCTTCCGAATAGATCGGCCCCCCCCAGGCGCAGGCTGATCTTCTCTGGTGTTTCCCTCGAGAACTTCGAGTGGTGAATCTAATGAATCACGTTGATCCCTTTGCAATGCAAGCGGCCGGGCAAATACCAGCGTCTGACCACCAATCTGGAAGCGGGCAGGTCTTCCGTTAGGAATCTGCTCACCATAAATTTCAGCGATTTGTTCGGGTGAAAGTGCTATTTATATGATTTTATCATATAAAAATATAGCAGCCGCAGGCTCTTGCCACGCTAAAATTTTGGCTATTGGCCAGGATAAAAGCAGTTGCCGCACTCAGTTCAGAGACTCGCTACAGATAGTCCAGAACAGACCCGGACGATCGCGGGATCAAGCGGACATGACACTGAAAGCACCAGTGATGCGCTGGCGCCCCGGCTAACGCTTTACCTCTGCTTGCGGCGTGCAAGCGCGGCACAAGCAATAAGGCAGCCCATCAGCAGCGTCAGAGATAAAAATACCATTGTCATTAATTTTTGTTTTTACCTTATCATTCATGCCGTGATTACTCAGCCGTCGAGCATCTTCAAAAGGGCACGTTGGCATCGGATGGTGATAATTGATGATTCTGGAGACTTTCATGCAAGTAGATAGTTGGCAGCAGGCATTGTCGGTTCTGGGACGGGGGGGCAAAAAACCGGCGTTTAGGGCCCTCTCGTGGGTTCTGGTCGCCTTGCTGGCTGGCCTTGCCGGACCGGCGGGTGCTCAGGTGAGTGCGCTGACCGAGCAGTTGCTCGATAATTGTGACGTGATGACCGGCAAGAAGCAGTCGGCGGTTTTCGAGAAGGCGCTGGCCGAGTTACGCAAGGATGCCAAGGAGGGAGTAGAACGCGGCAAGCTTTATGCGCAGATTGCCAATAATCGTTTCGCCTGTTTCGAAGAGGAACTTTCGGGCAACGCGGGGTGGTCGGTAACCATCGAGTCGGGCAAGTCGAAAGGAGTAAGCGAGACGCGAAGCCCCCTGGCCGTGAGGCTGAAAGAGAATCCCTTGGCACTCGACGCGCTTAGGGAATCGATCAGCGCGCAGCGCCTTATTGCCGATGGCGCCCCGGATTACGGCCTGATCGCGGCGCGGCAGATGCTCAAATACCTGCCTTTGTATCAAAACGACCAGATCGGGATCTACACGTTGGCCGGTCGGGCCGCCGGTGTGTATTGCAACTACGCGCGTCCCAAAGGTGTCCGACAGGATTGGCGGATGTTGTGTAACGACTCTGGGCACATCAAAAACGAATTGCTGCAAAAGATTGACAAGGCGACACGTGACTCACTCGACGAGCAGAACAACCAATGGGCATCCGGCTTCGCCGAAAATGCAAAATACCAGCGGCGTTAATGGGCGGCGGGTAGCCAGTGCATAGCCGCCTGATTCCTTGCAAAGGTTGACAGTCGGCTTAGGCCGAGCAGTTCGCGTTCAGCCACCGCTCTGAACGTCCGAATCAATCAGTAAGCTGTCCTTGCCCCTTCGGAGATGCGACGGTTCGTTGAGGGTTGATTCGAGCCGCTCAAACAGCAGCGGCGACACGCTGATGGATTGGCTCCACCCACTGCATAAAGGCAAAGCCTTCGGCTTGCCCGCTCGCATCATCGCCTTTGCCTGCGGCCTGCTGCCCCTGCTGGCGCTCATCACCGGCTTTATCCGCTGGCGCCACAAGGTAAAGCCACAGAGGCGGAAGCCGTAAGCGGCAACACCAAACACCACGGTCGCTTGCTATGCTTCCCACACCATGCTCGCCACCCTCCGCTCCCTCCCCCGCACCGTCTGGCTCGTCGGCCTGATCAGCCTGATCAACGACGCGGCCAGCGACATGCTTTACCCGCTGATCCCGATCTACCTGGCCTCGGTGCTGATGGCCGGGCCGCGCGCCCTGGGCTTGATCGAAGGCATAGCCGAGGCAACGGCCAGCCTGCTCAAGCTGTTTTCCGGGGTGATTGTCGATCGCACGCGGCGGGCCAAACCGTGGATCGTTTTCGGCTATGCGCTGGCCGGCTTCGTGCGACCGCTGATTGCCCTCGTCACCAGTTGGCCGGCGCTGCTCGCCATCCGTTTTGCCGACCGCATCGGCAAGGGATTGCGCTCGTCGCCGCGCGATGCGCTGCTCGCGGCCAGCGTGCCTGCCTCGCAACGCGGCCTGGCCTTTGGCCTGCACCGGGCGATGGACAACGGCGGTGCCATCCTCGGGCCACTTGTAGCCTCGGCGCTGCTGGCCGGCGGCATGGGACTGCGCGATGTTTTCATGTGGTCGCTGGTGCCGGCCATCCTTTGCCTGCTGCTGGCGCTGGCCCTGCGTGAACCGGCACATGAGGCCCCGGTGCCGCAGCAGCCCTTCGATTGGCGGCTGAACGACATGCCCCCCGCCCTGCGCCGCTACCTGCTGGTCGTTGCGCTGTTCACGCTGGGCAATTCGTCGAACATGTTCCTGCTGCTGCGCGCCCGCGAACTGGGCATCACCGAGGCCGAGGTGCCGTTGCTCTGGGCGGCGGTATCAGCCGTTGCCGCACTGTTCTCCACCCCGCTGGCCGCCCTGTCCGACCGTTGCGGACGTCGTCGCCTGCTGGTTGGCGGCTACCTAGCCTACGGCATTTTCTACCTTGCCATCGGCTGGCTGAATGCCGGCCTGGGCTGGCTGTTCGCACTGTTCGCCTTCTACGGCCTGTTCATGGCGGCTACCGAAGGGGTCGAGAAGGCGCTGGTCGCCGACTTGGCACCGGCCGACAAACGCGGCACGGCCTTTGGCTGGTTCAACCTGACGACCGGCCTGATGCTGCTGCCGGCCTCGCTGATCTTTGGCTGGCTGTGGCAGGGCATGGCCAGCTGGGTAGCCTTCCTGTTCTCCGCTTGTTGTGCCCTGGCCGCCGCCGGCCTGATGCAATTTGCCGTTTTACCGGCGCGTGCCGAAAACCCGGCTTAAGCACCACCCTTGCTCAGGTGCTTGAGCAGCGTTTCGAACAGCACCGACGGCTCGACCGGTTTGCTGATGTGGTCGTTCATGCCGGCATCGAGGCAACGCTGGCGGTCTTCGCTGAAGGCATTGGCCGTCATGGCCAGGATTGGCACGCTTGCGCAGCCCGCTTGGCCGCGAATGGCCAGGGTAGCGTCGATGCCGTTCATGTTTGGCATCTGCATGTCCATCAGGATCAGGTCGTAGCCGCCCTGCGCGGCCATGGTCACCGCCTGCCGGCCATCGACGGCCAGGTCGACGTTCAACCCGAGCATGGACAGCAATTCGCGGGCGACTTCCTGATTGATCGGTTCATCCTCGACCAAGAGGATGCGACGCCCGGCGTATTGCGAGCGGATGGCAGCTTCGGCCGCCAGCCGGCGCGGCGCCGGTGCAGCCTGGTGCTGCGCATCGGCCTTGCCGAGCACGATGGTGAACCAGAAGGTGCTGCCCTCGCCCGGCATGCTCTCGACACCGATTTCGCCACCCATCATGTGCACCAGGCTGCGGCTGATGGCCAGGCCAAGGCCAGTGCCACCGTAATGGCGGGTGGTTGAACTGTCCGCTTGCAGGAAGGGGGTGAACAAACGAGCCTGTTCGGCCGCCCCGATGCCGATGCCGGTATCGTGCACGGAAAAACACAGCACCAGGCGATCATCCAAGCCGGGATACCGGGAAACAGCCACCTCCACTGCGCCGGCCGACGTAAACTTGATGGCATTGGCCGTCAGGTTGAGCAAAACCTGGCCGAGGCGCAGTGGGTCGCCGACCACGGCCAGCGTCGCCAACTCGGCCGGCAGCTTGATGCCAAACTGCAAACCCTTTTCGGCAGCCCGCTCACCCACCAGGGTACGCAGGTTGTCGAGCACATCGCCCAGGCGGAAGACCGTATTTTCGAGCACCAGCCGGTCGGCTTCGATCTTGGAAATATCGAGGATATCGTTGATCACGCCAAGCAGATGGGTCGATGCCTGCACCACCTTGCCCAGTTGGTCGCGTTGCCGCGTATCGCTCGCCCGGCGCAGGGCGAGATCGGTCATGCCCATGATGGCATTCATCGGCGTCCGCAGTTCGTGGCTCATGTTGGCCAGGAAGGTGCTCTTGGCACGGCTGGCCGCCTCGGCCGCTTCCTTGGCGATCGACAGTGCCGCAGTGCGCTCCTCGACCTTGCGCTCCAGTTCGGCCCGGCTCTCCTTCAGTGCCTCTTCGGCCCGGTCGCGCTCGACCGCCACGCAGGCCAGGCTGGCGTAGTCCTCGATCAGGGCGATCTCGGCCACCGTGGGCGCTGTCGGCTGCCGGTGGTAGATGGCGAAGGTGCCCAGCACCCGGCCGGTTCTGTCCTTGAAGGGCTGCGACCAGCAGGAGCCGAGCCCCGCCTGCGCGGCAAGCTCGCGAAAATTCGTCCAATAGGGATGGTTCTGGATGTCCTCGACGATTACCCGCTCGCCGCGATAGGCCGCCGTGCCGCAGGAGCCGATGCCATCGCCGATGGCCGCACCGTCGATAGCCTGGCAATAGAATTCCGGCAGGCTGGGAGCGGCCCCGTGATGAACATGCTTTCCTTCGGCATCAAGCAACAGGATCGAACACAGGGAAGCGGGATGCAGTTCCTCGACCCGCGAGACCAGCGTGCTCAAAATATCCCGCAGCGGCGCCCCCTGGCTGACCAGCTTCAGAATGCCGTTATGCAATTCCAGCTCGCGACTGCGCTCGGCCAGCAGTGCCTTGCCCCGCGCCTCGCGCCGGTTGATGCCGATCACGTAAATAAGCAGGAGGGCGGACAAGCCAATGGCGAGCAGCGCAATAGACAGGTAACGATAGAGACGGCTGAGATCGGAGGTAAGCCCCGCATCGAACATAAAGCCGTCCAGGGAATAATTCCTGGGCAACATGCCCATCTCGGCGTAGCTGTCGGCGATATGCCGCCAGCGCCCGGGGTTCATGTAACCCGGCGAAATCAGCTCGGCACTGAGCAGCGGTGCCATCTGTGCCGCCTCGAAACGCAGGAATTCGCGCCCGGCCTGCGGGGCGTACTTGGCCAGGATCAGGTCGATGGCCTGTTCAGGATGCGCCATGGCATATTCCCAGCCGCGCATGCTGGCCTGGCGGAAAGCCTGAACCCGTGCCCGGTTACCGGCAATCTCCCGCTCCGAGGTGAACAGGTTGTCACCATAGAAGTCGATCCCGGCCGCGCGCGGCGTGAAAATATGGAAATCCACACCGGCCCGCTTCAGGAAAAATGGCTCGTTGGTAACGTAGGCCGAAGCCAGGTCGGTCTTGCCGTCGATCAGATCCTGAATCGAAAAGCTGTGCGGCAAACGGTGCAGGCTTTCCAGCGGCACGCCTTCGCGCTTCAGGTAATAAAGCAGCTCTTCCGAATGTGCTTCGAGCATGACCCGCTTGCCGAGCGCGCCATGCACATTGCCCAGTACATCGTTGCCGAGCGACAGCAGCACCTGCGGCGAATGCTGGAACACCACGCCGAGCACGACAACCGGCTTGCCGGCATTGCGCTCGAGAATCAGGCTGCTGGTGCCGACACCGTATTGCGCCCGCCCGGCAACCACCTCGCCCACCACATCCATGCCCGGCACCGCCTCGCGGATATCCACCTCCAGGCCGGCCGCCTCGTAATAACCCAGCTCCTTGGCCATGTAGTAGCCGGCAAACTGAAAGGCGTGCCGCCATTTGAGCTGCAGGCTGACCGCTTCACCAGCCAGAGCCGAGCCCCAGTTGAGGAAAGCCCCCAGGAAGATAGCGAGCCAGACCGCCCGAGATAGACGCATATCGACACAAATCAAAATAGCATAATTCTTAAATATACCAAAAGCCACTCAGGCTTACCCAAAAACATTTTGTAGCCATCTCGGGGCTGGATTGAGAAACGCATACCAATCTATGACTAAAGGCCTAGAATATGGGAGTACAATTTCTTCCGCATTGCACCGCACCATGACCGGAGCATTACAATGATTCGCCGGCCATCAGGTATCGGCTCGGAAACAGGCATCGCCGCAACTACTATGAACATCGCTCAAATTCTGACTCCGCCCCCCAAGACCACGGAAGACTTGCCCGAGGGCACCCGGCGCATGATCGACGGCCAGGAGCGGGTCATCTACGACGGTTACTGGATCAAGACCTACGCAGTACCGGCCGATACGCTGGAAGCCAAGAAGAAGCTGATCGAGGCGCTGACGCGCCGCCTGTTCAACCACACCGAACATGGCCTGAACATTCCCGGCACCCGCCTCAAGGAAGCCCGCGAAAGCTACGAGAGCGAAACCGACACCGCCCGCAAGCGCGTCAAGGGTGCCATGCTGGCCGGCGCGCTGTTCAACCGGGCGGCCGACATTTTCCGCAAGCTGGTCGAACTGCAGGCCTGCGGCATCGAAATCCTCAGCGACAACCCGCTGATGCGCGAATGCGGCAAATGCCTGCTCGATGCCATGGAACTTGGCCGCAACGTGCTGCACCGCAGCGGCGAGGAAGGCATCGACGAACTGTGGGGCGAGCCCTTCCGCGCCTTCTCGATCCCGCTCGAAGATTTCTACGAAAGCCGCTACATCAAGATCGGCCGCGTGCTTCGCGACATCGACCGCATTTCGCAGGTGATGATCGACACCTTCAGCAACATTCCCGCCTTTGCCAATATCGAGGCGCCCGTCCTCGACCTGGCAACCGCCGCCAAGATCAAGACTGAAACGCTGCGCACCGATGGCGACATTTTCGACGTCTGGGCACGCATGGTGACGGCCGGCGAACGCCTGGGCGCCATGGCCTTGCATGAAGACGCCGGCAGCGCGCCATCGCCGATGACCTACAACCTGTCGGACGGCCTGCAACTGATCCGCCAGGGCCGCGACCTGATTTTCTACATATCCCGCGCCCGCACGGCCATGCCGAAGAGCACCCAGGAATACGCCGACCGCTGCGCCACCTACCTGGCCACCGGCCGCGCGCCAGTCGTTGCACTGACGCTGCCGGTCTGATCGTTCGCCTTACGGAATAAAGGGCAAGGCCAGTTCCGAGG
The DNA here is from genome assembly GCA_964507585.1 of uncultured Dechloromonas sp. Taxonomy (GTDB): domain Bacteria; phylum Pseudomonadota; class Gammaproteobacteria; order Burkholderiales; family Rhodocyclaceae; genus Azonexus. Next base: position 27,103 of record CAZDRS010000005.1, on the reverse strand, counting down.
TTTTCTCGGCCGTGCCGCAAACCTCGGCGCAAACCTGGCGAAAGGCCCAAACAGCGCTGTTCTCGTGCCGCCGGGCATGGCGAACGATATGGAAGCGGCGGCGCAGGTCGAATTGCGGTGTCGGCACCTCCACCAGGCTGCCGCGCCGAAAGGCCTCGCGCAGCGCCAGCCGCGACAGGCAGCCAACGCCCAGCCCGGACTCGACGGCCCGCTTGATCGCCTCGGTGTGCTCCAGTTCCAGCCGCACGATGCAACTACCCAGGGCGGGCACGACGATGCGCTCGAACTGCCGCCGCGTTCCCGAGCCCTGTTCGCGCAATATCCACGGCTGCCCGGCCAACGCCGCCGTCGCGGCCGCAGCCCCCCCGGCCAACGGATGACCGGGCGCACAGAAGACCACCAGTTCGTCCTCCAGCCAGGGCTCGACCAGCAGGTCAGGATGGCTGACCTCGCCTTCGATCAGCCCGATGTCGCAATCGAAGCGCAGCAGGCGCTCGGCGATCGTCTGCGTATTGGCCACCTGCAGGCCGACCGGCGCCTCGGGGTGCTGGCGCATGTATTCGGCGATGAACAGTGTGCCCAGGTAGTTGCCAATGGTCAGCGTGGCACCGACCGTCAGCGGCGCCAAGCCGCCGCCCCCCAGGTAGGACTCGATCTCCCGCGCCTGGTCGAGCAGTTGGTCGGCCAGCGGCAACAGGCCTCGCCCCGAGGCATTGAGGTGCAGCGACTTGCCCACCCGGTCGAACAGCGGGCAATCGAATTGCCGCTCCAGTTCGGCCAGCGCGTTGCTCGCTGCCGATTGCGACATGCACAGGCTTTCCGCGGCCCGCGACACGTTCTGGCTACGGGCGACGGCGGCAAAGATTTCCAGTTGGCGCAGCGTGAGCTTCATATCGATTTCTCAAATAACCAATAGAAAAATTATCCCATTTACTCGATCAATAGAACACCTAGACTATGCAGCATCTCCCAGCCCGAACCAACACCATGAGCGCCTTCAATACCGAGACCGTCCTCTCTGTCCATCACTGGAACGACAGCCTGTTCACCTTCCGCACCACGCGCGACCAGGCACTGCGTTTCGTTAACGGCCAGTTCGTGATGATCGGCCTGGAGGTCAATGGCCGTCCGCTGATGCGTGCCTACAGCGTGGCCAGCGCCAATTACGAGGAACACCTCGAGTTCTTCAGCATCAAGGTGCAGGATGGCCCGCTCACCTCGCGCCTGCAGCACTTGCAGCCCGGCGACAAGCTGCTGGTCAGCCGCAAGCCGACCGGTACGCTGGTCTTGCGCGACCTCAAGCCGGGCAAGCGCCTGTTCCTGTTTGCCACCGGCACCGGCCTGGCCCCCTTTATGAGCCTGATTCACGACCCGGAAACCTACGAACGTTTCGAGAAGGTCATCCTGATCCACGGCGTGCGCTGGACAAACGAACTGGCCTACCACGACTACATCGAGGAAGACCTCAAGGCGCACGAATACCTGGGCGAGGAAATCCGCGAGAAGCTGATCTACTACCCGACCGTGACCCGCGAGCCCTTCCGCAACGAAGGCCGGCAGACCGACCTGATCAACTCCGGCAAGCTGTTCGAAGACATTGGCCAAGCGCCGCTCGATCCGGCCACCGACCGCGCGATGATCTGCGGCAGCCCGGCCATGCTCAAGGAAATCTCCGCCATGCTCGACGGTTTCGGCTTCCAGATCTCGCCGCACATTGGCGAAGCCGGCGATTATGTGATCGAAAGGGCTTTCGTCGAGCAGTAGATTTCCTAGTAGATTCCCTGATTTCCACCCAGCCCCGTTGAGCCGATACTCAACGGGGATTTTTTTGTCTGCCTGGCACCGGCTTTGCCGGAATAACACGATCCAGGGCAGGCTCACCACAAACCAGGGGGATCCATCGCAATGCTTCGTTTCAAATCGTCGCTCCTTATCGCCGCCGTGCTACTGGCCGGGCCGGCAATCGCCGATCAGCCGCCTATCCGCATCGGCGTCATCGGGCCGTTCGCCAGCAAATCCTCGGGCGACATGGGCCAGAGCATACGCGGCGGTGCCCGCATCTTCGAGGAGGAGGTCAATGCTGCCGGCGGCCTGCTCGGCCGCAAGATTGAGCTGGTTTTCAAGGACGACGAAGCCAAGCCGGAGCAAGGCGTCAATGTCGCCAAGGAACTGATCGGCAAAGACCAGGTCGTTGCTGCCGTGGGCTATGCCAATACCGGCGTCGCCATTCCATCCGCCAAGGTCTTCCAGGATGCGCGGGTACCGCTGATCGTCAGCACGGCGACCGGGGCCGAAGTCATGCGCCAGTTCTCGCCGCCCCAGGTGGCAACCAGCTACGTGTTCCGCATCGCCGGCCACGACCAGTTGCAGCCGGTGGTCATGCTCAACGACCTGGTCGACCGCCGCAAGATTCGCGACATCGCCATCCTGCACGACGAAACGCCCTACGGTCAGCTCGGCCGCGACCGGGTCATTGCCGAAATGCAGAAACGCGGCATCAAGCCGGCCGTGGTTTCCGGCTTCAAGGTCGGCGACACCGACATGAGCGAGCATGTCGGCAAGGCACAAGCGGCAGGCGCCAAGGCCGTGCTGCTCTACGCCCTGCCGGCCGAATCGGCCAATGTGGCCAAAACCCTGGCCCGGATGAAGTACAACGTACCCATCGTCGGCTCGTGGACGCTCTCGCACAAATCCTTCATCGACCAGGCCGGCGCCGCTGCCGAAGGGGCGCGCATGCCGGTGACCTATGTCGAATACGACCTGTCGCTGCGCAGCAAGGCCTTCAGCGAAGCATACCGGCGCATCAACAAGACCGACCGCATCCCGGCCCCGGTCTCCGCCGCCCAGACCTACGATGCCCTGCGCCTGCTCTTCATCGCCATGTTCCAGGCCGGCAGCGCCGAACCGGGCGCCATCCACAAGGCGCTCGAAGACATCAAGTTCCCGACCGACTCGACCATGGTCAGCCGCTACAACCGCCCCTTCTCGGCTACCGACCACGAAGCGGTGACCATCAACATGGTGGTCATGGGTGAGGTACGCACCGGACACGTCGTCTATGCCTACGAGGAAGATGCCAAATCGGCCCTGATCACCCGCATCAAGAAATGACCGATTAGCAGGCCAGCCAGACGAATTTTGATCTGGCTCACCGGCTGGGGGGCGCCGGCTACGTATAATTACCAGCTTATGAAGCCGGCCTTTTCACTCTACGCCCACCTCGCCCGAGCCGCTGCCAGCCGGCCTGATGGGCTGGCCTTGATGGCGGATGGCCGGGCCTGGTCTTTCGCCGAACTGGCCAACGATGCAGCGGCCGGCCTGGCATCGCCGAATGGCGCCCCATGGGCCACCAGCGGCACCGCCCTGGAACTTGCCCTCGCCGCCTATCGTTGCAGCGCGGCCGGGCGCCCCTTCCTGCCCCTGCCGCCGGAACGCCCGGCCCCCTCGCTGGCCGGCATTCCGCCGCAAACCGCCTTGCTCATTTCGACCAGCGGCAGCGAAGGCCAGCCGCGAATTGTGGCGCTCGGCGCCGCCCAGCTCGATGCCGCCGCGGCCGGCGCCAACGCGGCACTCAATCTGCAGGCCGGCGACCTGTGGCTGAACTGCCTGCCGCTCTACCACATCGGCGGCCAGAGCATCCTCTGGCGCTGTGCCCGGGCCGGGGCCGGCGTCCTGCTACACGAGAGTTTCTCGGCCGAGCGCATCGCCGGCGACCTCGCTACCCAGCCGGTCAGCCACCTGTCGCTGGTGCCGGCCATGCTGGCGCGCCTGCTCGACCTCGGCATCACCCCGCCACCCTCGCTGCGTGCCGTGCTGATCGGCGGCGCCGCACTCTCCCGGCCACTCTACGAACGCGCCAGCGCCGCTGGCTGGCCGCTTTTCGTCAGCTACGGCATGAGCGAAACCGCCGCCATGCTTGCCGTCTTCAAGCCCGGCGACGGTACCTGGCACGAAGGCCTGGTCGGCCGCGCCCTGCCCAGCCACGAATTGCGCATCGCCGCCGATGGCCGCATCGCCATTCGCGGCCCCCAGGTCATGGCCGGCTACCTCGATGGCAGCGGCCTCGACGCCGATGGCTGGCTGACCGCCGGCGATCTCGGTGAAATCGACGCCGACGGCCGCCTGACCGTACTCGGCCGCGCCGACGACATGCTGATCAGCGGCGGCCGCAATATCCACCCGCAGGAAATCGAATCCTGCCTGGCCGCCTGCCCCGGCGTGCAGGACATTGCCGTCACCGGCCTGCCCGACCCGGTCTGGGGCGATCTGGTCGTCGCCCTGGTCGTCGGCCCGGTGGACAACGACGCACTGCTCGCCCACGCCCGCCGGCACCTGCCGTCGGCTGCCCTGCCGCGCCGCATCCGTCGCCTCGACCGACTGCCGCGCAACGCTGCCGGCAAGCTCGAACGCCTTGCCCTGCGGCGCATTGCCGCCGGAGCGCCGGCATGACCCACGCCCTGCTCCGCCAGATCACGGCACCGGATACCGCCCGCCAACTTGCCGCGCTGGCCTCCGGCGCCCCGGCCTCGGCGCCGGTCAGCCTGCGCCTGGAGTTGCCGGCCCAACAAACCGACTGGCTGCACCTGCTGCCGGCCGGCCAGCCCTGGTGGTATCGGGCTCGCCCCGAGCAAGGCGAGTTCCGCCTCGCCATCGGCCACGCACTGCATGTCGCCACGGCCGGCAGCAACCGCTTTGCCGCGCTGGATGGCGCATTTACCGGCCTGTGCCAGGATTGGCGGCGCAACGGCCCGGCCCTGGCCTTTGCCGGCTTTGCCTTCGATCCCGACAATGCCGCGCCGCTGCCCAATGCGCTGCTCGCCATTCCCGCCCTGCTGCTCGAATGCCTAGACGGCCGCTGCACGCTCACCCTGAGCAGCCCGGCCGGCCGGCTGGCTCACGCCCTGAGCGAATGGCCCCGCATGCTGGTTCCAGCCGCCGGCACCCCGCTGTCCGGCCCCCTGCCGGCACGCCCCGAGCCGCTGGCCGAGCAGGCCTGGATGGCCCGCGTGGTCGCTGCCCTGCGCGACATCGCCGCCAGCCGCCTCGCCAAGGTTGTCCTGACCCGTTGCCGCGCCGTCGAAGGCACGACCGCCTACAATGCCGCCCATCTCCTCGCCCGCCTCAACGCCCAGCAACCGGCCAGCGTCGTCTATGCCCACGGCAACGGCGCCCAGGTCTTTCTCGGCGCCACGCCGGAACGCCTGGTGGCCAAGCACGGCCGGCAGGTACGCGTCGATGCGCTGGCCGGCACCGCCTGGCCCGGTTCGCTGGCACTGAGCGACGGCAAGAACCGCCATGAGCAATCGCTGGTCGTGCATGCCGTCGTCGAGGCGCTCGCACCGTTGTGCGAGACGCCCCCCTTGATCGGCGCCGCCGAGGAACATCCAGCCGGGCAACTGCGCCACTGGCGAAGCAGCATCGTTGGCACGGCGCGTTCCGGAAGCAGCCTGTTCGACCTCGTCCGCGCCCTGCACCCGACGCCGGCGGTCGGCGGCTTTCCCTCGGCCACGGCCCAGTCCTGGCTGGCAGCCCATGGCGAACAGCGCCACGCCTGGTACAGCGGCGGTTTCGGCATCCTGACCCCGGAAGGCGACGGCGAATTCTCGGTCGCCCTGCGCTCCGCCCTGCTCGACGGCAATCGTGCCCTGCTCCAGGCCGGAGCCGGCATCGTTGCCGGCTCCGACCCCGTACAGGAACTGGCCGAAATCGAAGCCAAGCTCGGCACCCTGCTCGCCGCCCTGAGCGAAGCCCCGCGCCACACGCGCCGGGCCTGAGTGTAGCCGGCCTGCCTATTCGGCGGGCAGCGCAAGGACAAGCCTTTGCCAACGCCGGGCAGGCTCGGCTATCCACAGCCCATCCACACGCTTATCCACAGAATCTGTGCATAACTTGCTGTCAGCGCACGGTAAGCAGCTTTCCGTCGGGGAAGCGTAGATGCCGATTCGGCATCGCATATTCACCGGACTATCATCGACCTGACAACCAAGCGGCCGATACGGCAGCCCCGTAACCGGCGGCCGGAATATCCTGGCCGCCTGCTAAACGCTGAATTGCAAGGTACTCTCGCGCAGCCGTACCGCCAGATTGGCCACCGCCTCGGCCGAATCGGAGGAATCGGCCGCCGCCTTGGCGCCGCGCTCGATCATCTGCGCCATGCGTTCGGTGTTCTGGGCAATCTGCTCGGCGGCCAGGCGCTGCTCATCCAGCACCTCGACGATTTCGTTGGCCGCCTGGGCCGATCGCTCGCAGAAGGTTTCAATTTTCTGGATGGCCGACTCGGTCGCCGCCGCCAGTTGCGTGCCGCGCTGGGCACGGGCCGCGGTGGCCGCCACCGCGCCCGACGACTGGCTGGCCGCATCACCCAGCTTGCCGACCAGGCGCTCGATCTTGAAGGTCGTTTCCGAGGTGCGGTTGGCCAGCTTGCGCACCTCGTCGGCCACCACGGCAAACCCGCGCCCGGCTTCGCCGGCCCGTGCCGCCTCGATGGCCGCATTGAGCGACAGCAGGTTGGTTTGTTCGGAAATTTCCTTGATCTCCTGGGCGAAGCGCGAAATCTCCTGCGTGTGCCGCTGCAATTCCTGCATCGCACCGGTCGAGGCCTGGGCCTGCTCGGAAATGGCACCGATCTCGTTGATCGCCTGGTGGATGACCTGCCCGCTCTCGCTCGCCGTCACCCGGGTCAGGCGGGCCGCATCGGCGGCGTTGCCGGCGCTCTCGGCCATCACCGCGATGGCGGTGGTCAATTCCTCGATGGCAGCCGTGATCGTTGCCGCCGCATCGCTCTGCTGGCTGGTCGCACTGGCCACTTCGGATGCCGATTGGCGCAAGGCCAGGGCATTGCTGGAAGTTGTTTCCGCCCCGTTTTTGACATCGCCGATCAGAACGCGCAGCCGTTCCTGCATGCGCTCGATCGAGGCCACCAGCGAATCGGCGGCAGCCTTGCCGGACTCCAGCGAATGCGTCAGATCGCCCGCCGCTACCCGGCTGGTTGCCGTCACCACCGGTTCGAGCTCGCCGCCCAGGCGCTGCAGGATATGCCGTGAGAAAAAGATCGCCAGCGCCAGCGACAACACCGCACCGGCAATACCGACCAGCGCCAGGATCGTGACATTGGCCTCGTAGCGGCTGTCCGCCACCTGCGAGGCACCATTCACCGTCTGCCGGGTTGCCTCGCTGATCACGCCGAAGGTTTCGGCCAGCAAGGAAACCAGCGGGGTATCCGCATCGCGAATGGCCGCATCGACCATCAGCGCATACTTGGGCATGCCCGGTTCGTTATCGGCCAGCACCTGATCGTAGAGTTGGTTCAATTCGGTCGCCAACCTGCGGATTTCGGCAATACGGGGGTCGCCCTTGAACACGGCGAGTTGCCCGGGCGCCTCCAATTCCTCCAGCTGTTTCCAGAAGGCCTGGCGCCCGGCCAGGAACTCCGCCTTCCCCTTGTCGAATTCGGCGGCCATGAAATTGCGCAGCAACATGCTGTTCAAGCCGCGCTGCTCGGCCTGCAGCGCGCTCTGCGCTCCGCTGACCAGGGCCAGCGCCCGCGAAGCCGCCGCCACGTCACCGGAAACCTGCCGGATATCGCCCCGGAAAGCCGAGAACGAGAACAAGGCGGTGAGCAACAGCAACAAGCCAAAACCGGCACTGACGCCTACCATCAACATCAGGCGGAGGCGTATGGATAACTTGGCAAACAGGCCCATGAATATGCCTAAAGTGTTAAAAGTGAGCCGAGCTTACTGCACCAATGTTGCAATCCGGTTACGCCCCTTTCCCTGAACAACAGGCCTGCCAGGCAATCAACCACCTGTAATCTCGCTGCAACATTAGTGCAACAAAATGATGGGCTTGAGGCCTATACTTCAAGGATTACATGGAGCTCGCACGATGACGCACAATCCCCTGAAAACCCGCTTTCCGACCGAGAACTACCTGAACCGCGAACTCGGCCTGCTGGCTTTCAACCGCCGGGTGCTCGCCCAGGCCGAGGATGAGCGGATGCCGCTGCTCGAACGCCTGCGCTTCCTGTGCATCGTCTCCAGCAACCTCGACGAATTCTTCGAAATTCGCGTTTCCGGCCTCAAGGAGCAGATTCGCGCCAATACGCCGGTGGTCACCACCGATGGCAAGACGGCGCAGGAGGCCTTCCGCCTGGTATCGGCCGAAGCCCATGCCATCGTCACCGAGCAGTACCAGCAATTGAACGAGGTGATCCTGCCGGCGCTGGCCGAACAGGGCATCCGCTTCCTGCGCCGCTCCGGCTGGAACGAGGCGCAGCGCGAGTGGATTCGCGACTACTTCCATCGCGAGATGGTGCCGGTGCTGACCCCCATCGGGCTCGACCCGTCGCACCCCTTCCCACGCGTGCTCAACAAGAGCCTGAACTTTGCCATCGAACTCGAAGGCAAGGACGCCTTCGGGCGCAGCTCCAACGCTGCCATCGTCCAGGCACCGCGCGTCCTGCCCCGCGTCATCCGCCTGCCGGAAGAACTGGCCGGCTGCGAGTACGGCTTCGTCTTCCTGTCGTCCATCCTGCACGAGTTCGTCGGCGAGCTGTTCACCGGCATGACCGTGCTCGGCTGCTACCAGTTCCGCGCCACGCGCAACTCCGACCTGTTCGTCGACGAGGAAGAAGTCACCAACCTGCGCACCAAGCTGCAGGGCGAACTGCCGCAGCGCCATTTCGGCAATGCGGTGCGCCTCGAAGTCGCCAACAACTGCTCGGAGGCGATGACCGAGTTCCTGCTCGCCCAGTTCGAACTGAAGCCGGCCGACCTCTACCGCGTCAATGGCCCGGTGAACCTGGTGCGCCTGATGCAGGTGCCGGACTGGGTCGACCGCCCGGACATGAAATTCCGCCCCTTCGTGCCCGGCACGCCCAAGCCGCTGGCCAAGGGCGCCAACATTTTCGACAGCATCCGCAAGAACGACATCCTGCTCCACCACCCCTACCAGTCCTTCGCGCCGGTCATCGAATTCCTGAGCCAGGCGGCAACCGACCCGGCCGTGGTGGCGATCAAGATGACCGTGTACCGCACCGGCACCGACTCGGTGCTGATGGAATCGCTGATCCGCGCCGCGCAGAACGGCAAGGAAGTCACCGTCGTCGTCGAGCTGATGGCCCGCTTCGACGAGGAGGCCAACATCGGCTGGGCGACCAAGCTGGAACAGGTCGGCGCCCATGTGGTGTATGGCGTCGTCGGCTACAAGACCCACGCCAAGGCACTGCTCATCGTGCGCCGCGAGGAAGGCGGCCTGAAGCGCTATGCCCACCTCGGCACCGGCAACTACCACCCGCGCACCGCCCGCCTGTACACCGACTTCGGCCTGATGACGGCCAACGACGAAGTCACCCGCGACGTCAGCGAAGTGTTCAAGCAGCTCACCGGCCTCGGCCAGGCGCGCACCCTGAACCACCTGTGGCAGGCACCGTTCACGCTGCAACCGAACGTCGTCGCCGCCATCCTGGCCGAAGCCGAAACCGCCCGCAACGGCGGCAAGGCGCGCATCGTCGCCAAGATGAATTCGCTGGTCGAACCCGAAGTCATCGATGCCCTCTACCAGGCCTCGCAGGCCGGCGTCGACATCGACCTGATCGTGCGCGGCGTCTGCATGCTGCGGCCGGGTGTCGCCGGGCTGTCGGAAAACATCCGCGTCCGCTCCATCATCGGCCGCTTCCTGGAGCATCACCGCATCTTCTACTTCCTGGCCGGCGGCAAAGAAGTCGTCTACCTGTCCTCGGCCGACTGGATGGAGCGCAACTTCTTCAAGCGCATCGAACTTGCCTTCCCCATCCTCGACCCCAAGCTGAAGAAACGCGTCATTACCGAAGGCCTCAAGTTCTACCTGGCCGACAACCAGCAGGGCTGGGAAATGAACAGCCAGGGTGTGTACCAGCGCCGCCGCTCGACGCGCAGCAAACCGCACAACGCGCAGGGCGAACTGATGGTCAATCTGGGCAACGCCTGACCGGGTCAGCCCCGGCCAGGCATTTGAAATCGCCCAACCCAGAAAAATCGAGAATCGAAAAAGCAGAATCCCCGCTTTGGCGGGGATGACGTTCCGGGGCAAATTAAAACCAGAAAAGCCCCATCCCCTCCCCCGGTCAACCAGCCGTCGAGTCGGCCGTTTCTTGGGAAGCTTTACCTCATCCCCTGATAAGATACGCTCCGCTTTCCCCCTTGCTCCAGCCCGCCATGCCCCGCTCTACCCTGCCCCGAATCCTCGCCCCCCTGCTCGCCCTGGCGCTGGCCGGATGCGCGGCCAAGCCGGCGCAGGTCTATCGGACGGAAGCCTTCGAGCTCGAAACGCCCTTCCAGTACCACAGCGACCTGCCGCCGCTGGTGCTCTGCGAATACGGCAAGCGCGCCCTGCTCAGCCAGGCCTACGAGGTCGACGCCACGATGCCGAGCAATATCAAGGGCTCGAAGTTCTTCCAGCCGGAAACCGACCATCAGGTACAACTGCGCATCACGCTGACCTGCATGAGCACCGGCCGGGATACCACCATCTACGCCAACGCCCTGCAAACACGTTATGAGCTGAAGGCCGGCGGCAGCAGCACCGGCCTGTCGGTCAGCGGCCTGGGGTCGATTTCGGTACCGTGGCCGACCGACAAGAATTCGCTGGTCAAGGTCGGCGAGGAAACCATCTCCGACGCCGATTTTTACCAACGCCTGTTCGTGCTCATCGAACACCTGGCTGACTAAGCCAGAAAGCAGATATTCCCCGGGGGCATTTCCCGGCTATTATTTGGGAAAAACTTCCCAAACGATAAAAATACGCCCCCCCCCCTACATGAAGCCCTTGCGCATTCTCCTCGCCGATGACAGCCAGGCCATTGGCAACCTGATCGGCGACCAACTCCGTAGCAACGGCCACCAGGTCACCTGCGTGCAAAGCGGCGAGGCTGCCATTGCGGCATTTATGGAAGAGCCGCCCGAAGTCGTGCTGATGGATATCGAGATGCCGGGTATCGGCGGCCTGGAAGCGATCCGGCGCATTCGCCAGATTCCGTCGCAGGTACGTGTGCCGATCATCACCATCACCGCCCACACCGACGAAGGCAACCTGTTCGAGAGTTTCCTGGCCGGTGCCGACGATTTCCTGGCCAAGCCGATCCAGCCGCTGCTGCTCGACATCCGTATCCAGGCCATGATGCGCATCGTGGCCACGCAGCGCTCCACCGCGGCGATGGTGGACAGCGTGATCGAGGGCATCATCCGCATCGACCGGGTCGGCCGCATCACCGCCTTCAACAAGGCCGCCGAAACCATCTTCGGCTACACAGCGCACGACGTACTTGGCCAGAACATCAAAATGCTGATGCCCTCGCCTTACCGCGAGGAACACGATACCTACCTTGGCAACTATGTCGCTACCGGCCAGCGGAAAGTCATCGGTGCGCTCCGCGAGGTCGTCGGTCAGCGCAAGAACGGCGAAATCTTCCCGATGAGCCTTGGCGTCACCGAAGTCGAGGCGCCCGACGAGCGCTTCTTTGTCGGCGTCCTGCGCGATCTCAGCCTGGAAGCGGAACTGCGCACCCGGCTCAGCGAAAGCCGCAATTTTCTGGCCGACGTCATCGAAAATATTCCGGCCGCCACCTACGTCAAAAACCGCGAAGGGCAATACATCCTGGTCAACCGCCAGCATGAACTGGTCAGCGGTCTGCCGCGCAACGCGATACTCGGCAAAACCGATGCCGAAATCTTCCCGATCAAGGCAGCCGAGGACTACCGGCGCGTGGATCGCGAAGTGATGGCCAGCGGCCGTGCCGTCGAAGCCGAGGAAGCACTGATCGACGCCCGCGGCAAACGTTATTTCCTGTCGATCAAATTTCCGACCCACAATACGGAAGGCGAAATCACCGGCATCTGCGGCATTTCGCCGGAGATCACCGAGCTCAAGCACACCCAGCGCGAGCTTGAGCGCCTGTCGCAATACGACGACCTGACCGAACTCTACAACCGCCGCCACTTTATAAGCCTGTCGCACCATGAAGTCGGGCGCAGCCAGCGCTACAACAACAAGCTGTCGGTAATGATGCTCGACGTCGACCACTTCAAGCGGATCAACGACACCCACGGCCACCACGGTGGCGACCAGGTGCTCAAGGCGCTCGGCCGCCGGATTCACGACAGCCTGCGCAGCGTCGACATCGCCGGCCGCCTGGGCGGCGAGGAATTTGCGGTGGTACTGCCGGAAACAAGCCTGGGCCACGCCATCATGGTTGCCGAACGATTGCGCAGCCAGATCGCCAGTGCCCCTGTCAAACTCGACGATGGCCAGCCGGTCACCTACACGCTATCGATCGGCATCGCCGTCCTTTCGGCCGATAACGCCGATCTCGACCGCCTGTTGCAGCAGGCCGACCAGGCACTTTACGAGGCCAAGAAGCGCGGCCGCAACCGGGTGGTCAGCTACGCTGCCGATCGTCCGGCGTAAGGAACAGCCCGACGCCCAGTCCGATCAGCACCAGCGGCCACCATTTCTTGATCAGCGCAACGAGATCGAGTTCGAAAAGGTCGAGATTGACACCCAGCGCGATGGCGCCGATGACAATCAGGGCGATGGCAGCGAAATGGCCTTTCATGCAGACTCTCCGGTGATCAGGCGCGGCGGACGCCAACCACGCCTTCGACTTCGTGGATCAGCGTCAGCGTGCGCTGCAACTGCTGCAGGTTGGTAATCTCGACCGTAAAGCTCATGTGCGCCTTGCCCTGCTTGGACTGGGTGTTGACGCCAACCACGTTGAGCTTCTCACGGGTGAAGATTTCCGAAATGTCGCGCAGCAGGCCCTGGCGGTCGTGCGCATCGACGATGATGTCGCAGGCAAAAACGCCGGTCGTCTGCACGCCCCAGTCGGTTTCGATGACGCGTTCCGGATGCAGCGCCGCCAGGTTGGCGAAATTGGGGCAATCCATGCGGTGAATGGAAATGCCCTTGCCACGCGTGATGAAACCCTGGATTTCGTCCGGCGGGGCCGGCTTGCAGCAGCGGGCGAGCTGGGTCAGCAGCTTGTCGACGCCGACGATCAGGATGCCCTGGTTGCCTTCGACCGGCTTGCTCGGCTTGGCCACCACCTCGTCGGGCAGCTGGGTTTCGGCCAGCAGGTCGCCGCCCTTGGCCACCGACTGGAACTGCCGCTGGTTCAGATCGCCACGCGCCGCCGCAATGTACAGGTCATCGGCCTTGGCGAAGCCCAGCTTGTGCGACAGTTCCTCGATGTTGGCGCCAGTTTGCCCGGCCCGCTGCAATTCTTTGCCGATGATGCCCCGCCCTTCGGCCAGGGTTTCCTCCAGCGCCAGGTTCGAGAACCACCCGCGCACCTTGACCCGGGCGCTCTTGGTGTGAATGTAGCCGAGCGACGGGTTCAGCCAGTCACGCGATGGCCCGCCAACCTTGGCGGTGACGATCTCGACTTCCTGCCCGGTTTCCAGCGCCGTGTTGAGCGGCACCAGCTGGCCGCCGACCTTGGCGCCCCGACAACGGTGGCCGAGGTCGGTATGCACGCGGTAGGCGAAATCGACCGGCGTCGAGCCGGCCGGCAGGTCGACGACCTTGCCCTGCGGCGTGATGACGTAGATGGTTTCGTCGAGCGCCGCCTGCTTGTAGTGCTTGACCCAGTCCGAGCTGTCGGCGACTTCGTCCTTCCAGGTCAGCAGCTGGCGCAGCCAGGCGATCTTCTCGTCGTAGTCGTCCTCGTGCGTCCGCTTGCTGCCTTCCTTGTAGCGCCAGTGCGCGGCGACGCCGAGTTCGGCGTGCTTGTGCATGTCCCAGGTGCGGATCTGGATTTCCAGGCTGCGCCCGTCCGGGCAGCGCACCGCGGTGTGCAGCGAGCGGTAGTAGTTGCCCTTGGGATTCGAGATGTAGTCGTCGAATTCCTTGGGGATCGGCAGCCACAGGTTGTGCACGATGCCGAGCGCGGTGTAGCAGTCCTTCAGGTCGTCGACGATGATGCGCAGGGCACGCACGTCATAGACCTCGGAAAACTCGACACCCTTCTTCCGCATCTTGTTCCAGATGCTGTAGATGTGCTTCGGCCTACCGTAGATTTCGGCATCCTTGACACCGGCCGCTTCCAGCTCTTCACGCACCTTCGCCACGGCATCGACGATGAACTGCTCGCGCTCGCTGCGCTTCTCGTCGAGCATCTTGGCGATTTTCTTGTAGGTATCCGGGTGGATGAAGCGGAAGGACAAATCCTCCAGCTCCCACTTCAGTTCCCAAACCCCCAGGCGGTTGGCCAACGGCGAATAGAGCTCCAGCGTTTCGCGCGCCACCTGCACGCGCAGATCGTCCGGACTGGCCGCGTAGAAGCGCAAGGTCTGCGTCCGGCTGGCCAGGCGCAGCAGCACGACGCGGATATCCTCGACCATGGCGAGCAGCATCTTGCGCAGCACTTCCACCTGCGCCTTCATCTCGGTCGGATTGACCTCGCCAGCCTCGATGTTGGTCGCCACGAAGCCCTTGGTGATCGGGCGCAGCCGGTTCAGGCGCGAAATGCCCTGCACCAGGTGCGCCGCCGGCTTGCCGAAACGCTCCTCGATCCTGGCGACACCGTGATGTTCGTCATACGACGGAATGGCGAAGAGCAGCGCGGCGATGCGCGACTCGGCATCGAGCTTGAGACCGGCGATGATGACCGCCATGCCCAGGGCGTGCGACCAGATGCGCTCACCGCTGCCCAGGTTGCGATCGCCATAGGTTTCCCAGGCGTATTCGACGGCCGCCTTCAGACGTTCGGCATCGGCAGGCGCCAGCCCCTCGGAAAGGGTGGCAAGAAACTGTTCAAAGTCGCTCAGCGCGGCGACGGAATGGGCAACGGAAACCATGGCCCCCATTATAAGACGGTTCGCCGGCCGCTCAGACGGGCAAAATTCACGGGGCATCACCTCGGGAATTTCCCCAAGACCGCTTGGCGGCAGCTTCGGGCATAATCGGCCGAACATGAAAAAACTGTTCGCCAACCCCTACCTGCTGCTCACCCTGACTGTACTTTCCTGGTCAGGCAACATGGTCGTCGGCCGCGCCATCCGCGGCGACATTCCGCCGCTCACCCTGGCCTTCTGGCGCTGGCTCATCGCGCTCGCCCTCGTCCTGCCGCTTGCCCTGCCGCATTTACGGGAACAGTGGCCGCTGCTGAAAAAAGGCTGGAAGCCGCTGCTCGTCCTCGGCCTGCTCGGCGTCGGCGGCTACAACACCTTCGCCTACCTGGCCCTGCAGTACACCACGGCAACCAATGCGGCACTGCTCAACTCCTTCATTCCAATCGCCACCATCGCCATCTCCTGGGCCTTTCTCGGCAAGCACCTGCGGCGTATCGAGGGGATTGGCGTCGTGGTTTCGCTGTGCGGCGCATTGACCATCGTTTCACGCGGCGACCTGGCTGTTCTGGCCCACCTGAACCTCAACCTCGGCGATGTCTGGATGCTGGTTGCCGTGCTCGACTGGGCCATCTACACCGTGGCCCTGGCCTGGCGGCCGGCCGGCGTGCATCCGATGCTGATGCTCGGCGCCACCATCGCCGTCGGCCTGCTCGCACTGGCCCCGGCCTGCGCCTGGGAAATGGCCCAGGGCCGGCAGATCAACATCAACCTCGCCTCGCTTGGCGCGCTGGCCTACGTCGGTATTTTCCCCAGCTTCGTCGGCTACATTTTCTACAACAAGGGCGTTGCCGAGGTCGGGCCGAACAAGGCCAGCTTGTTCATCCACCTGATGCCGGTGTTCGGCACCCTGCTCTCCTTCCTGTTCCTCGGCGAAATCCCGCTCTGGTACCACTACCTCGGTATCGGCTTGATCTTCAGTGGTATCTGGCTGACGATGAAGCGCTAATCCTTGAAAGCTCAGTTGACCGCTTATCCCTCCTTGAGCGACCGCATGCCTCCAGTCCTTGCTGCCTTCAAGGCCATTCACCGCTTGAGTGCCAGCACTACGCAGCTGCTGGCACGTCCGGTCGGGCGTCCGGCTTTGTCACTCCGCCTTGCAGGCACGAGCCTGCCGCGTCGTCGCTTCGCACCTGCCATCCCGCCCAAACGCACCATCAGCCGCGTTCAACTGAGCTTTCAAGGATGATCGGCCTTCTCGACAAATTGCGCGGCCACCGGCGACAGCCTATCCCCAATGACCTGTGGGCGGTCACCGTTACCTCGCTGCCCTTCCTCGATATCCTGGCCCCGGACGAACAGCGGCAACTGCGCGAACTGGCCGAAACCTTCTTGGCCGACAAGGAGTTCAGCACGGCCGGCGGCCTGATCCTGACCGATGAAATCTGCGTCGCCATCGCCGCCCAGGGCTGCCTGCCCATTCTCAAGCTCGGCCTCAAGGCCTACCGCGACTGGGTGGGGATCATCGTGTACCCGGATGAATTCGTCGTTCGTCGCCAGTTCGAGGATGAAAGCGGCGTCGTGCATGAATACGACGACGTGCTGTCCGGCGAGGCCTGGGAGGGTGGCCCGTTGATCGTCTCGTGGCACGACGTGAAGATGGCCGGAGATGGCTACAACGTGGTGATCCACGAATTCGCCCACAAGCTGGACATGCTCAATGGCGACGCCGATGGCATGCCGGCCCTGCACAGCGATCTGGACGAAGGCGAATGGCAGGCAGTATTCGGCAGCGCCTACGATGATTTCTGCCAGCGCGTGGACGGCGGCGAGGACACCCTGATCGACCCCTACGCCAGCGAAACGCCGGGTGAGTTCTTCGCCGTGCTATCCGAGAGCTTTTTCGAGATCCCCGACGTTGTTGCCGGGGAATATCCCGATCTCTACGACCTGCTTCGCCGCTACTACCGGCAGGATCCGCTGGCCCGGCTGACGAAGGCGGCCAGCGCGTCGAGCACTGCCGACTCCTGATCGCGCTGCGGCGAATGACCGCATTTCGCCAGTTTCAGCAGCTGCGTACCCGGCACCTTGTCGGCGATAACGTCGATCTGGCGCATGGTCGCGTATTCATCATCCTCGCCCTGGATGGCGAGCACCGGGCAGGCGATTGCCGGCAGGTAGGCCTCGATATTCCAGTCGCGAAATTCCGGCGATAGCCAGCAATCGTTCCAGTCGCTGAAGACGCGCGGCGCATCATGGTGATAGCGGGCCAACTTGTGCGGCCAGTCGGTTTCCTGCCACACCGTGCGTGCAGCGCGAATGCCGGCCAGCGTTTCTTCCTCGACGAATTCGTGCGGCGCCATGACTGCGACACCGAGCGGCAAGCCGGGGTGCGCCCCGGCACAGATCAGCGCAATGCTGCCGCCGTCGCTATGGCCGATCAGGATCGGCTTGTCGATACCCAATGCGGCGACCAGGGCCGGCAGCATCTCCTCGCCTTCGCGGTGCATGTAGCGCGGCGTGCGCGGCTCGGGATACGGCTCCGAACCGCCATAGCCGGCCCGCGACCAGACGATCACGCGACAACCGGTGCGGGCCGCCAGTTTCTCCGGGAAATGCCGCCACATGGCGACGCTGCCCAATCCCTCGTGGAGCAGCATCAGGGTCGGCCGGTTTTCGGCGGTGGCCGGGTAATCGCGATATTCGAGCTTCAGGCCCTGGACAGTAATGTGTTTCATACGCTCAACAAAAAATCGCGGACGACGGCAATCTGGTCGTCCGACTGGAACATCGGGGCATGGCCAACCCCGGGAATTTCGGCCAGCTTAGCCCGCGGCCCGCACTCGCCCATCTTCAGCCAGGTATCGCGGGTCAGCAAATCGGATTCGGTACCGCGCACGACCAGCGTCGGGCAGGCAATGGCACCATAGAGCGGCCACAGGTCGATATCCTTGTCGGCGAATGCAGCCTTGAAGGGCTCGGCGATCCGCGGATCGTAACGGAAACCCCAACGGCCGTCCGGGCGCTGCACGATGCTGGTTGCGGTCAGATGACGCCATTGCGCCTCGTTCAGGGGGCCGAACGGCTCGCTGATCAGCTTCACATAGGCCAGCGCCTCGTCGAAACTGGCCCAGGTCGGATCGGCACCGACATAGGTGGCAATGCGCTGCAGCGACTCGACGGTAATCAGCGGCCCGACATCGTTGAGCACCAGCCGGCGAATCGGCGTTCCCTCCTGTGCCGCCAGCGCCATACCGATCAAGCCGCCCATCGAGGTGCCGACCCAATGCACCGTATCCACGTTCAGCCGGGCAATCAGCGTCACCATGTCGGCGACGTACTGGGGAATGCCGTAGCCGGCCGGGTCGCGCAGCCGGCCGCTCAGGCCGCGCCCGACGACATCCGGGCAGATCACCCGGTAGTGGCCCGACATGGCCTCGGCCAGCGCATCGAAATCGCGGCCGTTGCGGGTCAGGCCATGAACGCAGAGCAGCACCCGCGGATTGTCGCGCGCCCCCCATTCCGTATAGGCCATCCGGTGCAGGCCCGACGGCCCGACGCACTGCACGGTATGTTGTGTAAATTGCATGCTCGTCTCCTCCAGGCGCAATGTATCACCGCCCTTGCCAATAGCGGCGGCCTTCCTGGCGCCAGGCCGAAATCGTCAGCGGCGCCTGGCCGACAACCACCCGTACCGCCCCGTCGCGGTCGCTACGCCAGACACGCTGCCGCAGAGCTTCGTAACGCGCCAAAACCTCCGGTTTCGGATGCCCGTAGCGGTTACGGTAGCCGACCGGAATGATCACCTCGGAAGCCCCAACCCCCCGCAGGAAATCCGGCGTGGATGAGGTCTTCGAACCGTGATGCGGCGACAGCATCACCTCGGCACCGAGATCGCCGGGATAACGTGCCAGCAATGCCGCCTCGTCCGGTGCCTCGATATCGGAAGTCAGCAGCATGCGCTGCCCGCCAGCCGTCACGCGCAACACGCAGGACAAGTGATTCGCCTTGCTTTCGCTGGCGTAGGCTTCGGCCGCCGGATGCAGCACCTCGAAGCTGACGCCATCCCATACCCAGCGCTGCCCTGCCACGCAGCGCTCCCCCAGCGTGTCGGCCATCGACGACGCCACCTTGTCCACCGTCATCGCCGACAGCACGGAAGCCGCCCCGCCCGAATGGTCGGTATCACGATGCGTCACCATCATCAGGTCGATGTGCGACACCCCCAGTGTCCGCAGATAGGGCACCACCACCCGCTGCCCGGCATCCGACTCGGCGCTGTACAAGGGCCCCGGGTCGTAGATCAGGGTGTGCTCCCGCGTTCGCACCACGCTGGCCAGGCCCTGCCCGACATCGAGCACCGTGATCCAGGCCGAGCCCTCCGCCGGTTTATTCACTGGCCACCACATGGCCGGCACGATCAGCAGGGCGCCCAGCCAGCGCCCGGGCATACCGCGCGGCAACAGGCAGACGGCAACACCGACGCCGGCCGTCAGCGCAGCCCACACCGGCGGTGCCGGTGCCGTCCACACCGGCCAGGTGGCACACCAGTCCAGGTAGTGCATCAGCCACGCCTGCACCTGATGGGCCAGCGCCAGGATAGGCCACCATGGAATCAAGGCGCCGAGCAGGGCCAGGGGCGTCACGATGAAGCTGACCACCGGAATGGCCAGCGCGTTGGCCACCGGCGAAACCAGCGAAAATTGCTGGAAGACGACCAACAAGACCGGCAGCGAAGCCAGTGTCGCCGCCCACTGCACAGCCCCCCAGCCTCGCAACTTTTCCCGCCAGCCGGTTGCTTCACCGACCTGGGCCGAGCCGACATACAGCAGGGCGCCCACGGCACCGAACGATAACCAGAAACCGGCCGCCAAAACAGCCCACGGATCAAGCAGCAGAACGACCAGCAAGGCCAGGGCCAGTATCCGGCTCGGTGCCACAAGGCGCCCGGAAAGCAACGCCAAACCGGCCACCGCCAGCATGTACAACGTGCGCTGGGCCGGAACGGCAAAGCCGGCCAACAGCGCGTAGACCAGGGCCGCCAGGCAACCCGCCAGCAGCGCCGCCTTCTGCGCCGGCCAACGCACGACCAAGGCCGGTACCCGCCGCCAGGCAAAGGAAACCAGCCAGGCAAACATCGCCGCCACCATCGTGACGTGCAGGCCGCTGATCGACATCAGATGCGTCGTTCCGGTGCGGTTGAAGGTCGTCCACAGATCGCCCTGCACCGCCTTCTGGTCACCGACAGCCAGGGCGACCAGCACACCGGCGTAGGGATAGGCGGCTTCCGGCAGGACACGGACGAAGTTTTCGCGCGCCTTGAGGCGCAGGTTTTCGATCAGATAATCCAATCGCCAGACGCTGTCAGCCAAGCGTTCCGGCGGGTTGGAACGGATGTAGCCGGTAGCCCGGATATTCCGTTCGAGCAGCCAGGCCTCGTAGTCGAATACCCCCGGATTGGCGTTGCCGTGCGGCCGCTTGAGGCGCACCGTGAAGCGCCAGCGTTCGCCGGGCCGCACGGCCAGCGGCTGTGTTCGCTCACCGTCGCGCCGCCCCTGATACCACGACAACATGACCCGCCCCGGCACCAAGGCGCGACCGGCATTTTCGACATCGAACTCAAAGCGTGTACCGCCGGAGAAATCCTGCGGCAACCCGGCCACCACACCGAGCACGGCAACGTCGCGCCCTTCCAACGCGGCGTCCAGGTGATCGGCCAGGCGAATCTCCGCCCGCCATGTCGCCCAGGCGACGCCCAAGGCCAGGCAGGCCAGCACCGCCAGGGTACGCGTCACCTTGTTGTGTCGAACCAGACGAGGCAGGGCCAGCCCGATGCCACCCGCCAGCCAGCCGCCCCAGGCGGGCAACTCCGGTTGCATCTGCAAATACAGGATGCCGGCGGCGAAAGCGAGGATATTCAGGCGCATGCCGTCATCATCCTAAAAACCTTGTTTAACCGCAAAGGCACGGCAGTGGAATACGATAGCGAAATGATGCGCCGCTACCTGAGAAGACTCCTGCCCGATCACGCAACGATCCGCGCCAATCCCTGGCTGCGGCCTTTCGAATCGTCGCTGCTGCACCCGCGGCTGTGGCATCTGAACCGCCACTCGGCCGCCGGTGCGGTTGCTGCCGGGCTGTTCTGCGGCCTGATTCCCGGGCCGCTGCAAATGCTCGGAGCGGCGATCTGCGCGCTGGTCTTCCGCGTGAACCTGCCCCTGGCCATGTTCGTTACGCTCTACACCAACCCGTTCACCATCGTACCGCTCTACTTGATCGCCTATCAGCTCGGCCGCCTGGCGCTTGGCGAAAGCAATGGTTTCCTGGCGCCGCCGAGTTTCGATGCAGCCAATTTCATCGGCTGGACGGAGGCCATGCAGCAGTGGATGCTGGCCGTCGCCAAACCGCTTGGCATCGGCCTGGTGCTACTGGCGAGCGGGCTGGCCGTGGTTGGCTATTTCGCCACGCGGGCAGCGTGGCGAATTGGCCTGATCGTCGCCTGGCGGCGGCGCAAAAAACTCAGGTTCTGAATCGGGAGATGGCGCTGGTCAGCGCCTGGGCCAGGTTGCGCAAGGTTTCCGCCGTCTTGGCATTGCCGGCCACCGCCATGTTGTTTTCCTCGGCCTTCTGGGCAATCCGCTCCACACTCTGGGCAATCTCGGTGCTGGCTGCCGCCTGCTCACGCAGCGCGACCGAAATCTCGGACACGGCATCGAGCACCTGGCGCGATTGCGCCTGTACTTGGCTGATCGCATCACCGGCCAGCTCGGCCTGATGTACCCCGGCCGCCACGCGCTCGACGCCTTCCTTCATGCTGGCCACTGCCGTCGAGGTACCGGACTGGATGGCGCCGATCATGCCGGAAATTTCCTGCGTGGACTTGGCAGTCCGTTCGGCCAGCTTGCGTACCTCGTCGGCCACCACCGCGAAGCCGCGGCCGGACTCGCCGGCGCGGGCCGCCTCGATGGCGGCATTGAGCGCCAGCAAGTTGGTCTGGTCGGCAATTTCCTTGATCGTATCGACAATGGCGGAAATCTGGCTGGACTGCTGGCCCAGCGCCTCGACCGCCGCTGCCGACTGGTTGACGGTATGCGCGATGGCCTGGATTTCCTGCACCACGGCATGCACGATGCGTCCGCCCTCGGCCGCAACTTCGTCGGAACGGCGGGAGTAGTCCTGGGCATCCTGCGCATTCTTGGCAATATGATCGATGCCCACCGTCGTCTGTTCGACCGCCGCGGCCATGCTCGAAGCGGAATCGCTCTGCGCCGAACTGCTGGCCGAAATCTGCTGACTCGACGAAGCCACCTGCTCGGAAGCAACGTTGATACGCTGTACATCGCCCTGCACACCGCCAAGAAGCTTGCGGAAGGCTCCTGCCATGTCGTTGAAATCCTTGCCGGCAGCATGCAGTTCGTCGGCACCATGGTTGTCGAACTGAACCGTCAGGTCGCCATCGGCCAAACGGCGGGCGCCCTGGGAAAAATTAACCACGCTGTTGATCACCGAGTAATACGTTCCGATGCCCAGGTAGGCGACAAGCAGCGTCACTACGACGGACAGGCCGATCTCGAAATTGAGCATGTTCGACGCATGCTGCATCCGCTTTTGCAACTGCTGCTCGAGCTGCGGCATCAGGGTGTCGTACATCACCTTGTAGCCGGCGTCGATCAACTGCGTCACCTGATTGAAGTAATCCTGCGAGGCAGTCGTGAATTTCTCGCCCAGGATGTCCTCGCGCACCAGCGCGAACAGTTTTTCCGACTCGTCGGTAAACGCCTTGGTCGGGCCGGAAAGTGCCCCCTGCAATTCCGGCGCGTAGTGCATCACCTTGCCCAGGTTGATGTTCTGGGCTTGCAACAGCCCACCCATCACCGCCAGTTGCGAAGCCAGATCGATCTTCATCTGGGGCGAGAGTTCCTTCTTGGCCAGCACCGCGGTACCGCGGGCCCGGGTAATGCCCTGCTGTTCCAGCATGGCCGGCATCTTGGAAACGACGGTATCCATGAAATAGTAGGTATCCATCGCCGGGTCGAGCGTCATTTCGGTCTCATCGGCCACCTCGACCATGAACCGCAGCAGTTTGGCGACCATCTGCGAATGGCGCTTGATATTGTCCGGTGCGCTCCAGGTCAGCCCCTGGCTACGAATGTCCTCCCAATCCTGGCGGATCGACTTCCAAGACTGGCTATCCCGCAACTTCGAATTGAGGGCGGCATCGGCAGCGGCCACCGCCTCGACGACATCCTTCTCCTTGGCCGCCCGCTTGTCCTTCATTGCCTCGTTGCCGCTCAGCACCCCGGACGACAAACCGCGGTGCTGCTGCATGAACTGCGCGGCCTTGTTCAAGGGCTTGATCATCTGCAGGCCGGCCAATTCATGCTGAGCGGCCTGGATATCCCGGCTCATCAGTGAATAGACGGAGTAGAGCAGTACGCACAAGACGACTGCGATGGCCGACCCCAACAACAGGAATTTGCTGCGGTAACGCAGCCGGTTGGTGAGTGCCACTGCCGGCGCAAAAAGAACTTGCATAGTATCCCCCGTTGCTAATCTGGGCAAATTTACTAGATAGGCCAATTATGGCATATCCAGCCAAAATTAAATACTACATAACAATTACACCGTCATTTAATCGAAGTATGCGATCAGCCCGTGCCGCCAATTGCTGATCGTGGGTCACCAACACCAGGCTGGCCTGCTGCATGCGTACCCGATCGATCAACAAATCGAAAACGATGCCGGCGGTATGGCTATCCAGATTACCGGTCGGCTCATCGGCCAGCAGGCAGGACGGGTTGCTGACCAGCGCCCGGGCAATCGCCGCCCGCTGACGCTCGCCACCGGACAACTCGCCCGGCCGGTGATCCAGACGATGACCCAGGCCAACCGCGGCAAGAATCTCGGCCGCCCGCGCCAAAGCCGCCGGCCGCCCCTCACGGCGGATCAGCAGGGGCATGGCAACGTTCTCGACGGCCGAAAATTCCGGCAGCAGATGGTGGAACTGATAAACAAAACCCAAATGCCGGTTGCGCCAGTCGCCGCGTGCCAACTCGTTGAGCGTCGAAAATTCCCTTCCCATCAGCGACACCTCGCCGGATGACGGCTTGTCCAGGCCGCCCAGCAGGTGCAACAGCGTACTTTTGCCGGAGCCGGAGGCGCCCACGATGGCAATCGTTTCGCCCGGCATCACGCACAGGTCGATAGCGGACAGCACCGGCACCTCCAGCCCGCCACCGCGGAATACCTTGGAAACGCCGCGGGCGATCAGAATCGGGTCACTCATAGCGCAATGCCTCCGCCGGATTGACGCGGGAGGCCCGCCAACTGGGATATAGCGTCGCCAACAGCGCGAGCACGAAGGCAATCAAGGTCACGCCCCAGACATCGCCCCATTGCAGGTCGGACGGCAGGTCGGAAATGTAATAGACCTCCTTGGACAGGAAATGCACACCCAGCAAACGCTCGATGAAGGGCACCACCACGTCGATGTTGAGCGCCAGCGCGACACCGCCGACGACGCCCAGGCCAAGCCCGATAAAGCCGACCAGCGCGCCTTGAATGACGAATACCGCCATGATCGACAACGGCCGCGCCCCGAGCGTACGCAGGATGGCAATGTCCGCCTGCTTGTCGGTCACCGCCATGACCAGCGTGGACACCAGGTTGAAAGCGGCCACGGCAACGATCAGCGACAGGATGATGAACATCATGTTCTTCTCGATCTGCACGGCGCGGAAGAAATTGGCGTGGCTCTTCGTCCAGTCGTGCAGATAGGCATCGGCATCGATATATTTCACCAACTCGCGGGCGATGCGCGGCGCCTGGAACAGGTCATCCACCTTCAGCCGAACGCCGGTCACGCGGTCGTCCATCTGGTACAACTTCTGTGCGTCTTGAAGGTTGATCAGCGCCAACCCCGAGTCGTATTCGTACATGCCGACCTCGAAGATGCCAACCACCTTGAAGGATTTCAGGCGCGGCACCACGCCGGCCGGCGTCACCGTACCCTGCGGCGCAATCAGCGTCACCTTGTCGCCGGTGAAGACACGCAGCGACCGCGCCAGGTCGGCCCCAAGCACGACCCCGAACTCGCCCGGCCGCAGGTCATCCAGGCTACCGCTCTGGATGGTCTTGCGGAAATCGGCCACCTTGTCCTCCTGGTCGGGCAGGATGCCGCGCACGATAGTGCCCTTGACGCCGCCATCGACGCTGAACATGCCTTGCGACTGCACGAAAGGCGCGCTCGCCCGCACTTCGGGATGCTTCAGCGCCTGCTCGGCGATGGCCGGCCAGTTTTGCAGTTCACCGTTGATACCGGTGATCTGGATGTGCGAGGCAACTCCCAGGATGCGCGTGCGCAACTCCTTCTGGAAGCCGTTCATCACCGACAGCACGACGATCAGCGCGGCAACGCCGAGGCCGATGCCGAGCATCGAAATCAGTGAAATGAAGGAAATGAAATGATTGCGCCGCTTGGCCCGCGTATAGCGCAGGCCAATCAGCAATTCGTAGGGCAATGCCATTCAGTTATCGGACAGACGAGGAAAGTCGCTATGGTACACTTTTTGATTACCCATCCCCCGCCTGCTCCCCGTGCGCCTCACCCTGCTTGTTCCCGAACTGATCTGGCCCGAACCGAACGACCAACTGACGCTCGGCAAACTCAGCCTGCCCGGTTTCGAATGGCTGGCTGCCCGCGCGCGGTTCGAACGCCAGGCAAAACAGCCCTTCGAAACGGCACTCGCCCGTTTATTCGGCCTGGATGACGCTCCCTTCGGCGCCCTGCGCCTGCTCGGCGAAGCAAGCGGCAGCGACGCACGCGATGGCCACTGGCTATGCGCCGACCCGGTGCATCTGCGTTTTCATCACGAACGCATCATCCTGGCCGATGCCGGCGCCTTCGATCTCGATACGGATGAAGCCAACGCCCTCGCCGCCTCGCTGAACGACACCTTTGCCGATGTCGGCCGCTTCCATGTCGCCACCTCGCGCCGCTGGTATCTGCGCCTCCACGAAGCCGTCGACCATCCGGTCGAACCGCTGTCCGCCATGGCCGGACGGCGCATCGACGGCGAGCTTTCAGGCAAGGAAAGCCGTCTGACGCGCTGGCTGAACGAAGTGCAGATGTTCCTGCACGGCCACCCGATCAACGAAAAACGCCAGGCCGCCGGCAAACCCGCCGTCAACAGCCTGTGGCTCTGGGGTGGCGGCAGCTTGCCGGCACTTCAGCCGCCCGCCTGGTCGGCGGTGTGGAGCGAAAACCCGCTCGCCCGCGGCCTGGCAATGGCCTCCGGCATCCCTGCCGAAACCTTGCCAGCCAGCCTGTCGGCGCTGCTCGAACGCATCCAGGGTGACCGCCAGCTGGTCATCCTCGACTCCCTGCTGCCCTCCGTGCTCTACGAGGACGGCGAAGCCTGGAAAGCCGCCTGGCAAGCGCTTGACCGCGACTGGTTCGCTCCCCTACACCCCCTGCTCAGCCGCTTCGACTCGGTCAGCATCATCGCCCCCACCATCTATGGCCAACTCGGTTGGACGCTGACCGGCAAGGATCGCTGGAAATTCTGGCGCCAGGGCCGCCCCCTCCAGGCCATCGCCCAGGAACTGGCCGAAGGAAACGCCCCGTGACCCGCATCGTCACCCGCAATGCCCCGCCGCGCGTCGTCTGGCAACTCGAACAACAGGGCCTGCACCCGCTGCTCGCCCGCCTCTACGCCGCCCGCGGCATCACCGACAAGGCGGAGCTCGATTACGAGCTGAAGTCCTTGCTGCCGCCGGCTTCGCTCACCCACGCCACCGACGCCGCACAACTGCTGGCCGACGCCATCGAAGCCGAGGCCAAGCTCCTGATCATCGGCGACTACGACTGCGACGGCGCCACGGCCACGGCCGTCGGCATGCGCGCACTGAAGTCCTTGGGTGCCGACGTCGATTTCCTGCTCCCCGACCGCTTCAAGCTCGGCTACGGCCTGTCGCCGGAAATCGTCGATGTCGCCGCGCAGCAATCGCCCGACCTGATCATCACCGTCGACAACGGCATCGCCAGCCTGGAAGGTGTCGCCCGCGCCCAGCAGCACGGCATCGCCACGCTGATCACCGACCACCACCTGCCGGGCGACACCCTGCCCGATGCCGAGTGCATCGTGAACCCCAACCAGCCCGGTTGCGGCTTCCCGTCCAAGTGCATCGC
Source organism: uncultured Dechloromonas sp. (assembly GCA_964507585.1). GTDB lineage: Bacteria > Pseudomonadota > Gammaproteobacteria > Burkholderiales > Rhodocyclaceae > Azonexus. The sequence goes on along the minus strand of CAZDRS010000005.1, from coordinate 88 downwards.
CGGCGTTGGCGTGATGTTCTACGTCATGCTTACCCTGCGCGCCGAACTGCGTGAGCGCGGCTGGTTTGCACCCCACAACGCCGAGCGC